>JAJCYN010000536.1 GCA_029262915.1 Flavobacteriales bacterium | reverse complement strand
GCTGCCAAAGGGTTTTTAGCATTTATTCCATGGCCGTTTATGGATGATGGTACACTATTAAAAAGGGTAAAAGGTGTTTCTAACAATGTTACTGATGATGAATACATTCGTATGATTGCTTTAAGCAGAATAATGCTTCCTAATATTGAAAATATTCAAGCATCTTGGTTAACAGTTGGAGAAAAAACAGCACAGGTTTGTTTGCATGCGGGAGCAAATGACTTTGGTTCAATAATGATCGAAGAAAATGTTGTTTCGGCTGCTGGAGCTCCACATCGTTTTACTGCTAGGGGAATACAAGAGTCTATTAAAAAAGCGGGTTTTGAACCTCAGTTACGAACTCAAGAGTACGAGGAAAGAGAAATACCAGAAAATATGGAGCAACAATTAATTAACTATTAATGCAATCTTAGGTTATAAAAACACGTCTATATTTTTACAATGACTTGTTTCGTTTCATTAAAGGTATAAAAAGGTACGTAAAAAGTTGTAATTTTATTGGTTCTATTGATGATTAAGAAATTTGTTTACATATTATTATTTCTAATTTCAGGAAGTGTCTTTGCCACCCACAATCGTGCGGGGGAAATTACTTTTACACATTATTCAGGATTAACTTATGAAATAACAGTTACTACATATACAAAAGATTCTAGCCCAGCAGATAGACCTAAGTTAGAAATTCGGTGGGGAGATAATAGTCCATTAGACTCTATAGAAAGAATAAGTGCTGTACTGTTGGGAAATGACATTAAGAAAAATGTCTACGTGGGCTGGCATACTTATCCATCACCAAGTCCATTTCCTTATATTATCAGTGTAACTGACCCTAATAGAAATGCCGGGATACAAAATATACCTAATTCAGTAAATGTGGTTTTTTATTTACAGACAGAGTTATATATAAATCCTTTTCTTGGCGACCCCAATAATTCTCCAATCCTATTAAACCCTCCAATAGATAATGCTTGTGTTGGTTCAATTTATGTGCACAATCCTGGTGCGGTAGATATTGATGGAGACAGCTTGTATTATACCTTACGGCAAAGTTTAAAAGAAGGAGGTCAGCCTATTATAAACTATCAATTCCCATCAGCATCTAATTTTATAACTATAAATAATTTTACTGGAGATTTAATATGGGATTCTCCTATATTTCAAGGAGAGTTTAATGTTGCCATTTTAGTTGAGGAATTTAGAGGTGGGGTTAAAATAGGTAGTGTTTTAAGAGATATGCAAATTACGGTTGTCCCGAATTGCGATCCTCCACCAAATATTACAGGAGTAACAGATACCTGTGTAATAGCAGGAGACACGTTAAGTCTAAATTATAATGCTACAGGAAGTCATCCTGTTACACTAACATCAACAGGAATACCATATCTTATCGCTTCTCCTGCAGCCTTTCAGCAAACCACATTACCTGCAACCACAACTTCTGGCAATTTTTATTGGGAAGCAAAATGTAATCATGTTAGAAAGACGCCTTATTCTATTTCCATTAAAGGTATTGACGCAGGTCCATTTAATTTGGCAGATTTTCATACGACAACGATATTAGTAATTGCTCCAAAACCAGAAAACCTTACAAGAACGGTTCAAGCAAACGCAATTAATTTAAACTGGGAACAAAGCAAGTGTTCCCCAATAACTCAATATAAAATATATAGGAGACAAGGAGTTTCGGGTTGGTCTCCAGGATTTTGTGAAACGGGCGTGCCTGCTTCTGCTGGATTTCAGTTAATAGCTACAACAAACGCCCTTACTGATACGACTTATAGCGATAATAATAATGGATTAGGATTGATTCCTGGAATAGAATATTGCTATAGAGTAGTGGCTTGTTTTATAGATGGATCTGAAAGTATTGCCTCTGATGAGGTTTGTGCCCAACTAAAAAAAGATGTTCCTATTATCACGAGGGTTAGTGTAAATACAACAGATCAGGTTAATGGTTCTGTTTATGTAGAATGGTCTAAACCAACAGAACATGATACTATTCAATTTCCTGGGCCTTATCGTTATTTAATTTATCGAGGAGAGCAATCTTCTGCTAATATGGTTTTAATTGATTCAACAGTAACCATTAATGACACAATGTACACAGACACACTGCTAAATACATTAGATTTTCAATATTTTTATCGAGTAGATATTTATAATATTCCCAATGTTGCAACAAGAGATTTAATGGGAAGATCTACAGTCGCATCTTCAGTGTATTTAACCCTAATCCCATCAGATAATAAACTTACTTTAGTTTGGAATGAATCTGTCCCTTGGACAAACACGCAACACGTTATTTATCGCCAAGATCCTATTATGCTGAATTTTGATTCTATTGGTATTACTACGAATACGACCTATATCGATTCGGGATTGGTAAACCTCACAACCTATTGTTACAAAGTAAAAAGTATTGGTGCTTATTCATCACCAGGAACAATAAATCCGATTATTAATTATTCCCAAGAAATATGTGGTCAACCTGTAGATAATGTTAGCCCTTGCCCTCCAAGTTTATGCGTTGAGGTAGATTGTCAGCAGCAACAAAATACACTCCATTGGATAAATCAAAATCCAGGGTGTGGAGATGATGTTTTACAGTTTAATATTTACAAAAAAGATTCATTAAATGGAGAATATGCATTAATTGCCAATATTTCTAATGGAACAGACTCTACTTACATTCATGATAACGTATTATCTGTAGTAGGATGTTACGTGGTCACAGGAATTGATTCTGTAGGTAATGAAAGCCTGTTTAGTGATTCGGTATGTGTAGATAATCCTAACGGAGCTTGTTCAGGTAATAATGGTTGTGTTTTTAGTGCGGATGAAACGGCAGAAACAGAATGTTTTGTTTATCGATTGCCAAATGTATTCACTCCAGGTAAGGATAAGCACAATGATGTGTTTAAGCCTTTTCCATATCGGTTTGTAGAATCTGTTAATATAGAAATCTTTGATCGTTGGGGTAAATTGGTTTATCAAACGAATGACCCTGAAATTTTATGGGAAGGAATAAATCAAGACAATAAAGAAAGTGCTGATGGAACATATTATTATGTTTGTACGGTTAATGAAGAATGCTTAAATGGAATCCAACCGAGAGTGATAAAAGGTTTTATTACGTTAATACGAAATAAAGGGGGATCAAAACCATAAGATTTATAGAAACATGTTTACAGGAATTATTGAAGGATTAGGAGAAGTTGTTGCTATCGAAAAAGAAGGAGAAAATGCTCACTTTACCATTAAATGTTTATTTACAAACGAATTAAAAGTTGATCAAAGTTTAGCACACAATGGCGTTTGTTTAACCATTATACACATTAGTAAAGATGTTTATACCGTTACTGCGATTAAAGAAACCTTAAACAAATCGAGTTTGGGAGGGTTACAGGTTGGAAGCTCTATTAATCTAGAAAGGGCAATGCTTGCTAACGGAAGATTTGATGGGCATGTGGTACAGGGACATGTTGATCAAACAGCAATTTGTATTTCAGTTAAAGAGGAAGATGGTAGTTGGATTTTTACTTTTGAATATAAATCTAATAATGGAAACGTCACTGTAGAAAAAGGCTCGATTACTGTCAATGGAGTTAGTTTAACTGTAGTAAACTCTAAAGACAATCAGTTTTCGGTTTGCATTATACCATTTACTAAAGAGTACACGACTTTTAATACATTAAAGAAAGGAGACAAAGTAAACTTAGAATTCGATATTATTGGAAAGTATGTTGCTAAATTGCTCGTTAACGCTTAAAAAACAGCCTTAACAACTTCTCGTACAGACAACGATTTACCCATTGTGTAATAATGAATGCAGGGCACTCCAAATTCAATTAAATCTTTTGATTGTTGTATAGCCCAATCAATACCCACTTGCCTAACAGCATCATCATTTTTACAATTTTCTATGGCATTAACTAGTTCATCTGGTAAATCGATGTGAAAAAATTTAGGCAAAGAAAGAATTTGTTTTTTTATAGAGATAGGTTTAATTCCTGGAATTATTGGAACTGTTATACCTTCATTTCTGCAGAGCTCAACAAAGTCCTTAAATTTTTGATTGTCGTAAAATAATTGAGTAACGATATATTCAGCACCTGCCTCAATTTTTTGTTTTAAATACTTTAAATCATTTTTTAGGTTGGGTGCTTCAAAATGTTTTTCTGGGTAACCAGCTACACCAATATTAAAATTAGTTGGAGTAGCATTTTGTAAATCCTCATCCATATAATCTCCTTTATTTAACCCAACAACTTGTTTTACCAAATCTACTGCATAATGATGGCCTTCTTCTTCAGCAACAAAAGCTGGTTCAGTTTTAATGGGGTCACCACGTAACAATAGAACATTATCAATTCCTAAAAAGTTGAGGTCAATTAGGGCATTTTCAGTTTCTTCTTTAGTAAATCCACCACAAATAATATGAGGAATAGCATCTATTTTGTATTTATTTACAATTGCAGCACAAATACCAACTGTTCCTGGTCTTTTTTTAATGGAAATTTTTTCTAAATAACCCTTTTCTCTTTTTTTATAGACGAACTCTTCTCTGTGGTAGGTAACATTAATAAAAGATGGGCAGAATTCTATTAATGGATCAATACCGTCATAAATAGATTGAATTCCTCTTCCCTTTAATGGAGGAAGAATTTCTAGTGAAAAGAGTGGTTTTTTTGCTTTTTCTAAATGTTCTGTTACTTTCATACGTATAATTCTCAATAATCATTGCTAAACATCCTTTAGCAAAAATTTAATTTGCAAATGTAAATGATTGGCTCATTAAAACGAAATAATATTTTATTCAAATCAGAAAAGAGCACTATTGTAAAGCAACGTATAAAAAAGTAAGTTTGTACTCTTATTTAGAGGAATGAAAAATATTAGAAACTTTTGTATTATCGCTCACATTGATCACGGTAAAAGTACTTTGGCAGATAGGCTTTTGCAAACAACAGGAACAATATCTGATAGAGATTTGCAGGAACAGATGTTGGATGATATGGATATTGAAAGAGAGCGAGGAATTACGATTAAGAGCCATGCAATTCAAATGGAGCATTCTTATGAAGGTGAAAACTATATTCTTAATTTAATTGATACTCCAGGGCATGTTGATTTTTCTTATGAAGTTTCTCGTTCAATAGCATCTTGTGAGGGAGCATTATTGATTGTTGATGCAACCCAAGGAATACAAGCACAAACGATATCGAACCTTTATTTAGCCATTGAAAATGATTTAGAAATCATTCCAGTAATGAATAAAATGGATTTACAAAGTGCTATGCCAGATGAGGTAAAAGACCAGATTGTTGATCTTATTGGGTGTGACAGAGAAGAAATTATATCTGCAAGTGGTAAAACAGGGATGGGAGTGGATGAAATATTAAAAGCTGTAATAGAAAGAGTTCCTGCACCGGTTGGAGATCCAAACGCTCCTTTCCAAGCATTAATTTTTGATTCAGTTTTTGATTCCTATAGAGGAATTAATGCTTATTTTAAAGTGTTGAATGGCGAAATTAAAAAAGGAGAAAAGGTTAAATTTATAAATACAGATAAAGAATATTTTGCTGATGAAATAGGAACTTTAAAGCTAACTCAAGAACCTAAACAAGTTATTAAAACGGGTGATGTGGGCTATATTATTTCAGGGATTAAAGTAGCTAAAGAAGTAAAAGTTGGAGACACCATTACTACTGTTGCAAATCCAGCAGAAGCAATTCAAGGGTTTGAAGATGTAAAACCAATGGTTTTTGCAGGAATATATCCAATTGATACAGATGAATTTGAGGAATTAAGAGATGCAATGGAAAAATTGCAACTGAATGATGCTTCTTTAACGTTTGAACCAGAATCTTCTGCAGCATTAGGATTTGGATTTCGATGTGGATTCTTAGGAATGTTGCATATGGAGATTATTCAAGAACGGCTAGAGAGAGAGTTTAATATGACGGTTATTACAACTGTTCCCAATGTGTCTTATCATGCTTATTTAACAAAAGATAAAGAAAAAGCCATTATTGTAAACAATCCTATTGATTTTCCTGATCCAAGTACAATTCACAGAATGGAAGAACCATATATTAAGGCTTCTATTATTACTAAATCGGATTATGTTGGGTCAATAATGAGTTTGTGTATTGAAAAGCGAGGGGAATTAACTAATCAGGTTTATTTAACAACGGATAGAGTGGAATTGAACTTTAATGTTCCATTAGCTGAGATTGTTTTTGATTTTTATGATCGATTAAAATCGATATCAAGAGGTTATGCTTCTTTCGATTATCATCCAATAGGCTTCAGAGAATCTCAATTGATTAAAATGGATATGTTGTTAAATGGTGATATGGTAGATGCTTTATCTGCTTTAGTGCATAAAGACAATGCTTACGAATTAGGGAAAAAGATTTGTAAGAAATTGAGAGAATTAATTCCAAGGCAGCAGTTTGCTATTGCCATACAAGCTGCAATTGGAGCTAAAATTATTGCTCGTGAGTCTTTGTCTGCTTTGCGAAAGGATGTTACCGCCAAATGTTACGGTGGAGATATCTCTCGTAAACGGAAGTTATTAGAAAAACAGAAAGCAGGAAAGAAAAAGATGAAACAAATTGGAAATGTAGAAGTACCACCTAAAGCATTTTTAGCTGTATTGAAGTTGAATGATTAATGGCTTCGAGCTTGCGACAAATTTAATTTATATGCATCTCACAAAAAAATTACTTGAAAAAAATAAAAGGTTACTTGACAATTAATATTAAAG
>JAJCYN010000535.1 GCA_029262915.1 Flavobacteriales bacterium | reverse complement strand
CATTGCCTTCCACCAGTAGTCTTTGATGTTTTTCTTTAACTCGGCACCCATCTGACCATAGTCGTAAACAGCGCTTAGCCCATCATAAATTTCACTTGATTGAAAAACAAACCCATACTCCTTCGCATGAGAAATTATTGCCTTTAAATTGTCTTCTTTGATTGCCATAAGGCACAAAAGTAACATTCATTTTTATAACTTTGATGTTCATTTCACAATAATCGGATTATGAAGAAGATACTTTTAATAATAACCGTTTTAATCTTTTCTAATGTTTTTTCACAGCAGAAAGAATTAACATTAAAAGATGCTGTATTATCTCGTTCTAAGGGGTTAACACCAGAAAATGTAGCACGCTTGCAATGGGTTAGTGGGACTCAAAACTATATTTATTTAAAAGATAAACAATTTATTATTAAGTCTTCATCAGGTAAAAAAGTTGCAAAATTTGGAATTGAAAAATTTAACAAAGTTTTTCCTGAGTTAAAAAAACTTCCATCAATAAAAAGTATTAATGCTACGGAATTGGTTTTTGAATCTAAAAGCCAAATGATTCATTTTGATTATAAAAAAGGAAAAGAAATAAGCAAAATCACTTATGATGAAAAAGCTGCAAACAAGGATTATAACAAAAGAGTTAAAGCGTTAGCTTATACCGTAGACAACAATTTATTTGTTGCACAAGGCGTGGGTGCTGGTGTAGCCGTAACTGAGGTTAAAGATAAAAACATTGTTTCAGGACAAGCAATTCATCGTTATGAGTTTGGAATTTCAAAAGGAACATTTTGGAGTCCAAAAGGAAACTATTTAGCTTTTTACCAAAAGGACGAAAGTAATGTAACTGATTATCCGTTGGTGGATGTAACAACATATCCCACAACACTAGATAATATTAAATACCCAATGGCTGGTCAAAAAAGCGAAAAAGCGAAAATTGGGATATTTAGTATGAAAGGATGGAAAACTAGTTATTTAAATATTGATACTAAAGATGAACATTACCTTACAAATCTTTCGTGGACACCAGATGAAAAATACGTTTTAGTTGCAGAAGTAAATAGAGCACAAAATCATTTTTCATACAATCGTTATGATGTTATTACTGGAGAAAAGATAAATACTATTTTTGAAGAAAAAAATGACAGGTGGGTAGAACCAGAACATGATGCTGTTTTCTTGCCTAATAGTAATACTGAATTTATATGGATGAGTGAGCGAGATGGGTTCATGAACTTGTATTTGTATAATATAGATGGGAAATTAATTAACCAACTTACTAAGTTTAAATTTATAGTTAATTCGATTTTGGGATTTGACAAAAAAGGGGGAAATGTGTTTGTGGATGCAACTGGACCAGATCCTCGAAATTTACATGTTTATAAAATAAATATAGTAACAGGTAAATTAACAAACATTACTCCTAAAAGTGGAATACACAATTGTAAATTAAGTGATGATGGAACATATTTAATTGACAATTTTAGCAACCTAACTACACCTAGAGAAGTATTTCTTGTAAACACCAAAACAGGGAAAGCAAATAGTATTTTAAAAGCTGTAAACCCATTAAAAAATTATCGTTTGGGAGAAACAGCGTTTGTAAAATTAAAATCAAAAGATGGGTTTGATTTGTATGGAAGAATAATTAAGCCAGCTAATTTTGATACTTCTAAAAAATATCCGGTATTGGTATATGTTTATGGTGGAACTCACTTACAGTTAGTTAAAAATAATTGGCTTGGAGGAGCAAAACTATGGATGCATTGGTTGGCAACCCAAAAGGAATATATTGTTTTTACAATAGATAATAGAGGTTCTGCAAGTAGAGGTTTTGCTTTTGAAAGTGTTATACACAGAAAAGCTGGTGATGCCGGAATGGAGGATCAACTAACGGGAGTTGATTATTTGAAAACGTTACCTTATGTTGACGATAAAAGAATTGCTGTACACGGGTGGAGTTATGGTGGGTTTATGGCTTCTTCATTAATGCTTCGACATCCTGGTGTATATACTACAGGTGTAGCTGGAGGTCCTGTTACCGATTGGAAGTATTATGAAGTAATGTATGGAGAACGTTATATGGATACTCCAGAAGAGAACCCAGAAGGTTATGCAAACTCAAGGGTTGGAAAGTATCTGGAAGATTTAGAAGGAAAACTATTAATTATTCACGGAAGTGTGGATCCAACTGTTGTTCCTCAGCATAGTATGACATTATTAAAAGAAGCCGTGGATAAAGAGGTGCAACTCGATTTTTTCACTTATCCTATGCACCCTCATAACGTAAGAGGAAAAGACAGAGTTCATCTAATGCAAAAGGTTTTAGATTATGTAATAGAGAATAATAACTAATTATTTATTCTCATACTTCCCGCTATACTTTTTATACAATTTCTTTTGGTGGTTGTTAACGTCTATTAAACGGCCTTGAATAAAAGCGGTTGTTACATTATTACTTTTCATATCTAAGGCATCTCCTTTTGAAATAAAAAGTGTAGCATCTTTACCGACTTCCAAACTTCCAGTGGTATTATCAATACCTAAAATTTTAGCTGTGTTTAATGTAATTAGTTTTAATGCTTCTTCTTTGTCTAATCCATAAGCAGCGGCAGTACCAGCATAGAAAGGTAAATTACGTGTTCCCATTGCTTCCATATCTCCTGAATTTTCTAAACAAAATAAAACACCCGCATCAAAGAGTATATGTGGCAACTTATACGGTAAATAAACATCATCTTCTTGCCGTTGAGGTAAACTGTGTACTCTTTTAAGAATTACAGCTACTTTATTTTCTTTTAGCATATCAGAAACCATCCAAGCATCATAACCACCAACAATTACCATTTTGATTACTTGGTGTTTTTTAGAAAAATTAATTGCTTCAGTAATTTCTTTTACAAAATTAGCATGGATGTAAAGTGTTTTTTCTCCGCTAAAAACTCCTCTCATAGCTTCAAAACGCAAGTTTTTTTCAGCATAATTTCTTTTTTTTGAATAAGCCAATGCATCTGCAAAAAAGCTATTTAATTTCGTTACTGTTTTTTCATATTCTTTATTTTTCTTTCCTGTCCATCTACTAAACATCCCTGACCAGTTTAAATGAACACCATCATCCTTTTTGTAAACAGCATCTTCCCAATTCCAGGCATCGAATTGCACAATTGATGAAGTGCCCGAAATAGAACCTCTCCGAGGAGTAATTTGCCCCATCAAAATACCATTAGAACGAACTGTTGTGGTAATTTTAGATTCTGTATTGTAAGCAATTATAGAACGAACATGAGGTTTAAAAACGCCATATTCAGAATAATCGTGGGTCATTTGTACAGCCCCAATTTCCGTTAATCCTAATGTTGAGTTTGGTGCAATTATTCCCGGGTAAATATGTTGTCCTCGAAGTTTAATTACAGTGTCAAACTGACTAAAGTCTATTTTGATTGCGGCAGAATTGGCTACAATAGTCAATTTACCGTGTTCAAAAGCAATGGCTGAGTTTTCAATTATTTTTCCATTACCTAAATGAGCAATGCCATTTAACAACATTATTTTTTTGGTTTGTTTTGGTGCAGGAGTTTCTATTTGAGCAGTTACGCTTAAAAATGTTCCAATTAAAATTATTAAGAATATATTTTTCATGTTAAAATAGTTTATTCTCCAACAGTATCACAATGATAGATTTTTGGTTTTTTACTACTTGGTGCTTGTGTTGATGCTCCACTTTTTTTAGCAGAAATCATTTTTTCAATGATTCTTGCTTTTTCTTTTTGATTTTCTTTTTGTTTTTGACCGTCTTGTTTAATATCAAAGTAAACCGCACCGTCTATTATGGTTTTTTCTACTTTAGCATAAATAGA
>JAJCYN010000534.1 GCA_029262915.1 Flavobacteriales bacterium | reverse complement strand
TTCCTTTAGATGTTTATGAGGATGAAAATAATAAGTACAAATGGGAAAGAAACATTAAAGTTTACGATCATGATTTTAATACAGCCAATAAAAAATCAATAGAACTTTATCATTTACCAGAATGGGAATCGGGAGTTTATGTAATAGAAGCCATTACAAAAGATAAGTATGGACAAGAAGTTAAAGAGGTTAAATATTTTACAGTTTTTGATGAACATGAAAAACAAGTTCCAGTAAATGAAATAGGTTGGTTTACTCCAATTAAAAAGAGAGGTGAGCCAGGAGAAGTTGCCCAATTTTTAATTGGTTCAGCTGCAAAGGATGTACAAGTTATGTATGAAATTGAACACAAAAATAAGGTGATACATAAGGAGTGGGTTAAAATTAGTGGACAACAAAAAAAGATTACCATTCCTATTTTAGAAAAATATAGGGGTAACTTTCAAGTACACTTTACTTTTGTGAGGCATAGTAGAAATTTCACCTATTCATCTCAAATAATAGTTCCACACACTAACAAGATGTTGGATTTAGAGTTTGAAACATTTAGAAATAAATTATTACCTGGACAAAAAGAAGAGTGGAAAATTAAAATTAAAGGTAAAAAGGGAGAAAAAGTAGCTGCGGAAATGGTGGCAACATTATACGATGCTTCTTTGGATGCTTTTAGGGCAAATTATTGGGGATTAGATGTGCTTTACTATGATTATAGCAGAAGATATTGGCAAAGCAATACTTCATTTTCGTATGCCAACTCAGAGTTAATGGCTTATCACTGGAATAAAAGCTTAACTGGATTAAAAACTAAAATTTATGATCAACTAAACTGGTTTGGTTTTTATTATGGAAATAGGTATTCAAGATATCGAGGATATGACTATTATGAAGGAGATATGTTATTTGCGACAGAAATAGCAGAAGAATCTATTATGGATGATGAAGATAGAAGTGGAAATTATGGTTATGCCGAAAAATCTAAAGGAGCATCTATGAAAAAGGATAAATTAGCTGCTAATATTCCTGTGGTATTACCAGCTAGAGATGGAGCAACGGTATCTGCAACTTTAGATGGAGTTGTAACTAAATCTGGAGAAGCGAATCAACAAGCAATAACTGGAAAAGATTTTTCTGAAGTAAAAGCACGTAAAAACTTTGCAGAAACTGCTTTCTTTTATCCTCATTTAGCTACCAATGCAGCTGGAGAAATTATTATAAAATTTACCATTCCGGAGGCGTTGACCAAGTGGAAGTTTATGGGCTTGGCACATACCAAAGATTTAAAAACAGGTATGATTTACGAAGAAACGGTAACCCAAAAAGATTTGATGGTTTATCCGAACGCACCTCGATTTTTTAGAGAAAGTGATAAAATGACATTTAGCACTAAAATCACTAACCTTTCAGATAAGGAATTAAATGGGGGAGCAAAAATTTTCTTTTATGATGCGTTGACTTCAAAACTAATTTCAGATAAATTAATTATTGGAAAAGAAACGATTACTTTTAATGTAAAGAAAGGGAAAAGCACTTCAGTAAATTGGCAAATAGCTATTCCAGAAGGCTACTCGGCAATTACGTATAAAGTCGTTGCAAAGGCTGGTAACTTTACTGATGGTGAAGAAATGGCTATTCCAGTACTAACAAATAGAATGCTAGTTACCGAATCGATGCCACTTCCAATAAGAGGAAATCAAACCAAAACTTTTAAGTTTACTAAGTTGATTAACAACAAATCAACAACACTTAAACATCATAAACTAACATTAGAGTTTACCTCTAATCCAGCTTGGTACGCAATACAAGCACTACCTTATTTAATGGAATATCCATATGAGTGTGCAGAACAAACTTTTAGTCGTTTTTATGCCAATTCAATTGCATCGCATATTGCCAATTCAAACCCAAAAATTGCAACTGTTTTTGAGAGTTGGAAAAAGAGTAGTCCAGAAGCGTTTTTATCTAATTTAGAAAAGAACCAAGAATTAAAATCGTTGATTTTAGAAGAAACTCCATGGGTATTAAACTCTCAAAACGAAAGCGAACGTAAAAAACGAGTTGGATTATTATTCGATTTAAACCGGATGAGTAATGAATTAGGAAGAGCAATGAAAAAATTGCAGCAATTACAGGTTTCTAATGGCGGTTGGACATGGTTTAAAGGAATGCCAGAAAGTCGATATATGACTCAACACATTGTTACAGGTATGGGACATTTAGATCACCTTGGAGTAAAAAATATTCGAAGTGATTATAAGACATGGAACATGGTTAAAAAAGCTGTTCGCTATTTGGATAATAGAATTAGAGAAGATTATGAATGGCTCAAAAAACACGATGTTGATATGGAAAAAGATCATTTGAACTACAATGTCATTCAATATTTATATGCGAGAAGTTATTTCTTAAAAGATGTAGAGATTAGTTCTAGAAATAAAGAAGCGTATAACTATTATCACGGTCAGGCTAAAAAATATTGGTTGGGAAAAAGCAGGTATATGCAAGGGATGATTGCTTTGGCATTACACAGAGATGGAAAAGTGAAAACAGCAGGTATTCCAGTTGAGCAAAAAATTATTGTTTCTTTAAAAGAAAATGCGATAAATCACGAGGAATTAGGAATGTATTGGAAAGATAACAGAGGAGGTTATTATTGGTATCAAGCACCAATAGAAACACAAGCATTATTAATTGAGGCTTTTGATGAAGTTGATGATGATAAGGAAAGTGTTGAGGCAATGAAAGTTTGGCTGTTAAAGCAAAAACAAACACAAGATTGGCGAACAACTAAAGCAACAACAGAGGCTTGTTATGCTTTATTACTTAGAGGAACAGATTTATTAGCAAGTGACCAACTGGTAGAAATAAAAGTAGGAAATGAACTAATTGACCCTAAAAAACTTGATGATGTGAAAGTAGAAGCAGGGACGGGTTATTTTAAAACTTCTTGGAATAAAACAGCCATTAAATCTAATATGGGAAATGTAACTGTTACTAAAAAAGATGATGGAGTAGCTTGGGGAGCAATGTACTGGCAATATTTTGAGCAGTTAGATAAAATAACACCAGCAGAAACACCTTTGAAATTAGTAAAGAAGTTATTCTTACAAAGAAATTCAGATACTGGTCCAGTTATTACTCCAATAATAGAAGGAACAAAATTACAACCTGGAGACAAGATTAAAGTGAGAATTGAATTAAGAGTAGATAGAGATATGGAATATGTACACATGAAAGATATGCGTGCAGCAGGTTTAGAACCTATTAATGTATTCTCTGGATACCGTTATCAAGATGGTTTGGGTTATTATGAAAGCACAAAAGATGCTTCTACTAATTTCTTTTTTGATTATTTAAGGAAAGGAACTTATGTGTTTGAATATCCGTTGAGAGTCAATATGAGTGGAGATTTTTCTAATGGTATAACGAGTATTCAATGTATGTATGCCCCAGAATTTACATCTCATTCAGAAGGTGTTCGGGTAAAAGTTGGAATTAAAAATTAGAGATTGACCAAAAAATAAGAGAGAGTGATAATATTATCGCATATTATCTATTCTCTGACCTCTAATTTCTATGTTCTGATTTTTTAATTTATATTTGCTTTTAAATAAATTTAAAATGAGAAAGTTAGCATATTTATTTATAATAATTATAACCTTATTAATTACCGCTTGTGGTGGTGATAAAGTTGATGAACCTATTGATGAAACAGTGGAAACTGTAAAATTAAAAGGATTCGAAGAGTTAAATTTATCTGAATGGGGGTTTGATTTAACAGTTATGGTTCCTCAGGCTGATATTCATGGAAACCCCGAAGTAGTTTTGACAGAAAGGGGGGCATTGGAAATTGTAGTAGGATTAGATTTTGGATTAGAAATTATGTTTGGTGAGGGAGATATTGAATTGTTAAAAATGGATTTACAAGAAGATTTAGTGTTTATTTCAGAAATTATTAAAGAAGAAGAAAATGCTATTATTTATACACAAGATATTCCGGATTCTGGTGTTAAAACACAAAATCATTTTTTATATAAAGCTGAGGTTGGTACAGATGTTTTTGAAGTTAGAGATATATTAGATGGAGAGTATGGGTCAGGAATGATAGAGAAAATGTTAGAAGCTGCAAAAACAATAAAATCAACAAGTAAATCAGAAGTAGCTGTTTAATCTGTTTAACAATATTTGTTACCCTATTCTGTTATCAGAGTAGGGTTTTCTTTTGCAATGAAATTTATCATAAAATATATATTTTTTTTTACGCTCACTTCCGTTTTTATGTCGTGTGATGGTGATGAAAGTAGTGAAATTCCTAAGAATGTAATTCCAGAAGAAAAAATGATTGAAGTAATTACTGAAATTGAGCTAACTCAGGCACTTATTAAACTTAAGTTCTCTGTTCCAGATACAACTCAAGGCAGTGCTATAAATAAACAAGAACTGTTTAATCAAGTTTATAAAAGTTTTAATACTTCTGAGGAACAATTTAATAATAGTCTAACTTATTATAGTGAACATCCAAAACTGCTAATGGAAATGTATATTAAGGTCATCAATAACTTATCCGAAAAGCAGGGAGATTATCAATAACAATTATTGATGTTAAATTTAATGTATAATTGCTATTAATTGATCTGTGGATAACAGAGGCAACCTTCCATTCAAAAATTACGTTTAACAAGTATTAATTCGTAGAAAGGTTTAGTCAATATGTCGTCAAAATGACACTTTTGGTCTAAAAAATTAAAAAATAATTGCTTTTAAGTTAAAAATTTAATATAAGTTGATTTATACTGATTTTTATAGGAACTTCGTTAATCTGTCTGGGTTTTTAGATATTAAAAATAACATGTCATGAATAATTTTTCACAAAAATTTTTAGGGATAACTTTATTATTGTTAAGCGGAACATTAAGTGCCCAAAATGTAGGTATAAATGCTACAGGATTAGCTCCAGCAGCGAGTTCAGGGTTAGATATTAATTTTACAGATAGGGGCTTGTTGATTCCTAGGGTAGCTTTAACGGCAACTAATGTTGCTGGTCCGGTTGCTGCACCTTTAGCATCGTTATTGGTTTACAACACGTCAATTGCAGGAGTATCTCCGAATAACGTATTGCCTGGTTATTATTACTGGGATGGTGCAGCTTGGATAGCTCTTAGTGGTTCAGGTGGAAGAGATTGGAGTTTATTAGGTAACGCAGGAACAGCTGTTGGTACGAATTTTTTAGGTACAACAGATAATAATTCCCTTGCTTTTAGAACTAATAATGTTGAAAGAATGAGACTTAGGAATGATGGTATAATGACTGTTAATTCTGGAGGAGGTGCTTTTGCTGCATCTACTTTATACTCTTTAGCGACTGGTAATGATAATGCTGTTGATGGAAATGCTGCAGGTACTGGAAATGCTATTTATGGACAAAATACAGGAACAGGAAATGGAGTTTTAGGATTAAGTAATACAGCAACAGGACAAGGTGTTCAAGCAACAAATCTTCATGCTTCAGGTACAGGGTTAGTTGCAAGTGGCAATAATGCTCCTGGTAATTTTCTTGTTGTAGGTAGTGGTGGTGGATTTACAGGAACTGGAATAGCTATAGCAGCATGGTCAACAACTGTTGCTTCTGGAAATGGTATTGCAGCAGCTGGTAATAACTTAGGTTTAACAACTATGGTTGGCGGTGCTGGAGGAACATTTATTAGTACAAATATTGGAGCATCAGGTTTATCCCCTGTAGCTGCTGGAAATGGATTATATGGAGAGAATACTACTGCTTCCGGAGCAGGGACAGGGAATGGAGTTGTAGGAATTACGGCTCAATCAAATGGAGCTGGAATATTAGGGCAAAATTCTAATGGAGGAGGAGTTGCTGTGGAAGCATCTAATACAGGAGCAGCGGGTGGAGGATTAGGTGTAGGAGTGCTAGGAAGGACTTCTCAATCTGCTGGAACTGGTGTTACGGGGAGTAACTTGAATGCTGCTGGAACTGGTGTTGCTGGTGCAGGAAATAATATAGGACCAGTTGCTCCTGTAGTAGGAGCTGGAGGATCTTTTATTGGAAATACTCAAGGTATTTTTGTTCGATATTTAACAGGAGGTGTTGGTCAAGGTATTGCAATCCAAGATGGTTTTGGAGCGGCTTGGAATGTTGGTGCTTGGAATGGGGTGTATTCTAAAATTACAGGAACAGGAGGTGTAGGTACCGTTGTCAAAGATTTAAATGGGCAAAATGTAACAATGTATTGTCCTGAGTCCCCTGAAATTTTATTTCAAGATTATGGAGAGGGTAAATTGGTAAATGGAAAAGTTCATATTGAGTTGGATCCGATTTTAGCCAAAAATATCATAATAAATGAGGAACATCCTTTAAGAGTTTATGTACAGTTAGAAGGTAATTGTAAAGGAGTTTACGTTGCAAATAAAACAACAACAGGCTTTGATGTAATTGAACTTGATGGAGGAACATCTAATGTTCAGTTTCAATATACAGTTGTTTGTAATAGAGCAGATGAAGAAATGTTAAATGGGAGAGTATCGCATTATTCAAGTGCAAGATGGATTCCTTCTGCTGTAAAAACACAAGAAGTAAGACAATTATATAACGGAGGTTCAAAATTAGAACCTAAAAAAACTAAAGTATTGCGTCAGCATTCAGAAGATATAGTTAAAGAACTGCAAGAAGGCAAATAATGTTATTTAAATCTAACTTATGAAACGACTATACACCATATTATTTTTTAATTTACTAGCTGTTGTTGTTTTTGGGCAAGCTCGGCTTGTGATAAATAACAATGGCTTTGTAGTAATCGACAATTCAGCTTTTTTAGTAATAGACAATGGCAATGCAAA
>JAJCYN010000533.1 GCA_029262915.1 Flavobacteriales bacterium | reverse complement strand
TTAAATAACAATCTAATGCTTCTTTCGGTGTATTTACAATAGGCTCGTTTTCATTGAACGAAGTGTTCAACAAAATGGGAGTCCCAGTTTTTTGTCTAAACTTCTCAATCAAATCGTAATATCGGTCTCCTTTTTCAACAGTTTGTAATCTTCCGGTTCCGTCAACATGTGTAACTGCAGGTATTTCCGAGTGTCTTTCTTTTTTGATGGGGTAAACTTTTTCCATAAAAGGAACCTTGTCCACTTTCTCAAAATATTCAGGAACGTATTCTTCAAGTATAGAGGGAGCAAAAGGTCTAAAACTTTCTCTACGTTTTATTTTAGAATTCAATAGTTCTTTAGCATCACTACGCCTAGGATCAACAATTATTGAGCGATGACCTAATGCTCTTGGTCCAAATTCTGCTCTTCCTTGAAACCACCCAATAACTTTTCCATCAACCAAAGCATCAGAAACGATTTCAATTAGCTCATTCTCATTATATTTTTTATAGTCGATTTTTTCATTCTTTAAAAGAATTTCTATTTCTTCGTTGGATGATTTTGCACCTGTATAAGCGTTATAAATAACAGGTAGGCGTTCATTTTCTAATATATGGTTATATAACCATAAAGCAGACCCTAAAGCTGTTCCTGCATCATGACCAGCAGAAGGAATATAGATATTTTTAAATGTGGTTTTTTCTAAAACTTTACCGTTGGCAACAGAATTTTGTGCAACACCACCAGCTATACAAATATTTTCTAACCCCGTTCTTCTTTGTAAATGATTTAAAATATGAAAAATTAATTCTTCTGTAACTCGTTGCACAGATGTTGCAATGTCTTTATGTTTTTGAGTTAATTCGTCACCATTATTTCTTGCAGGTCCTAAAAGGTTTTCTAATTCTTTAGAAAATATTGACTCAATATGAGGGTCTCCATTTTCCCAACTCATGGCTACACCTTCCTTGGCGTGCTTAAAATATTTGGTGTCTAATTCAAACAAACCGTTGTCTTTAAAAAGGATTACTCTTTTTAATTCATCAGTATATTTTGGTTCACCATAAGGGGCTAATCCCATTACTTTATATTCATCACCATAGTGAGGGAATCCCAAGTATTGAGTGAGAGAAGTATAAAATATTCCAGTCGAATGCGGATAGATAACGGTATCTATAACTTCAATTTTTTTACCTTTTCCTGTGGCTATCATTGTCGAGGTAAAATCACCAAAACCATCTATAGATAATATTGCAGATTCGTCAAACGGAGAAGCGAAAAAAGCACTTGCCAAATGGCTCCGATGATGCTCTATATTTTTAATTTCGGCCTTTATTTCTTCTTCAGGAACGCCAAATATTTTGCTTAATTCACTTTTTGTACTCACCACTTTTCTAGAATTCGCTAAACGATCTTTTAATGCTTTAACGGAAACTATGTTCTTAACCGAATGAACAATTTTTTTGTGTAAATTAGCTGAAGGATCTCTAGATATTGTTACGTAATCTACTTGAGAAATATTAATATTGGCTTCTTGCAAGCAAAATTTTATGGCCTCAGAGGGGAACCCTGCCCAGTGTTTAATCCTTCTAAATCTTTCTTCTTCAGATGCTGCTATTATTTCTCCATTTTTTAATATGCAAGCTGAAGAATCTCCATGAAAAGCATTTATTCCTAATATATACATATAGATGATTATTTAGCGGTCTAAATTATGAATTCAATTGTTAAGTTGAAATAGTTTATGATAATCCTCGATTAATTTTTCGTTATTGATGATATCTGTTGCGTAGTAATGAGCATTTCTAGCCATTTCATTAATTTTATTAACATCCATTAAAGCTATTTTGTCTATAATTGAAGAATACATTAACATTTTATCTAACGGTAAATCAAAACCAACATTTTTTACTTGTAGGCCCTTCCACGGTGTTTTATCAGATATGAGAGGAATACACGAGTTTATCATTGCTTCAATTATTATGTGCCCAAAATTTTCACCTGTTGATGGTAAGAATAAAACATGATAATTTTTTAACGTTTTATCAACCTGATCATGTTCGAGAACATTCTCATAATTAACAACGATATTGGAAGGTAATAGGTTTATTACATTTTTACATTTATCCCAATATTCATTGGAGTAAATAGGTCCGTAGATATCAAATTCAATTTGGCTAGTTACTTTTTTTAATACTTCTAAAGCATACAAAGTGTTTTTTTCAGGTGCGATTCTACCAACAGATACCAATTTTAATTTTCCAGCTTCTTTTTGTTTAGTTTGGAAAGAAATTATTTTTCTTTCTGGTAAATTTTGAGCAACAATTATTTTATTAGTGATAAAGACTTTCGTAATATCTTCTTTTTCTGAATTGTTAGTTGCATGAAATGTGCATTTTTTATACAAACCTATTAGCTTAGCCATTATCAAAAATAGAATTTTCTTATTTTTTTTTACAGATAATGATCCCTTTGAAAGCATTCCTCTAACAGCTATAACACTTTGAATATTTAATTTTTTAGAAAGGTATAAAGGGATCAAAGAAAAATAGAGAGAATATAAACTGTTGCAATAGATTAAATCTGGGTTAACCTCAATTATAAGCTTTTTCAAATTTTTGTAATTGATGTTGTCTTTTGATAAATAATTTACTATAGCATTATCTACTTGTAACCATTTATTTAATTCTATGTTAGAATATGGAATGGATTCTAAATAATCTGTATTTCTAGTTATAATATGGATGTCAATTTTCTCATGCAGATGGTCAACTAAATTACTAATTGAACGAATTGGTCCACCGGCTTTAAAACCAGGTTTGTACCAGTCGATGAATATTAGTATTTTTTTCTTTGGCATTAATACTGTTTGGTATGAGACAAAAAATATTTCACGTGATTTAATGGCCAATCTCCTTCTATGTGTCTACGGTTTATTACACGATTATTTAGCGAATAATATTTCGTGTAGTTATCCCCACTAAAAACGTATTTGTGCTCTTTCAATGCCAAATCTAACGCTTTTGAATCAATGTCTTTTAAGGTTCCATAAGTCCATGCGAAATGCTCGCACTTTGCATTTAATTTATCCTCAATAATTTCTTTCGATTTTGTAATTTGAGTTAAACACTGTTGATCCGATAAGCCTAAGAGTCGAATATGATCCATAGTGTGATTTCCTATAAGAAAGCCATCTAAGTACAGTTCTTTAATCATCTCCCAGCTCATAGGTTCTTTGTTTACATGAACTACATTCTTCTTAAAATTTTTCTTATACTTCTTATCACCATTGATAAAACCTGGATTGATAAAAAAAGCCGCATTTGTGTT
>JAJCYN010000532.1 GCA_029262915.1 Flavobacteriales bacterium | reverse complement strand
GCTATTTGTGAAATGGCGGATAAACAGTTTAGCCTAAATTAGGTTCTCCTTTTGCAACGAGCTTTACAAAATCCATAGAGCTTATAATGCCAACTACCTGACCGTTATCCATAACAACCAAATGATGAACTTTGTGTTTCTCCATCATTTTTGCAGCATCTTGTACTCCAGAATGAAGGCTAATTACATGAGTTTTTGTTGTCATTATATTTGCTACAATTTGCTCATAATCTGTTTGATTAGCAATATCACTTGCTGTTATAATTCCTTCTATTTCTCCTTCTATTGTTAAAACAGGAATAGCATTTATCTTTTTTCTATTAAATAGCTCGTGAACATGTTTAAGTGATTTGTTTTGCTGAGTAACAATCACTGGACTAATCATTATATCTGATACATTCATAATTTTTCTTTCAATAAAGATATTCTCATTTTATATAGATAAATATGATACTTAACAGTTTTAATCATTTATTTATAAAGATTAAACAGTACAAAGGAAGGAGGTGTAATTTATACTATTTGGTATTTCTGATTGAATGAATCCCAATTCCAAACAAAGCTATCCATTGCTTCGTCTAACCTTTTTAGAAACATTGGATTTGGACTATTCATATTTTTAAAATAGTCATCCTGGTAATTATTAAGCTCGTATTTTCCAAAAATACCTTTTGACATTGCATAAAGCATATTTTTTGAAGGATGGTTAACTTTAGTTAGATAGCATTGATAATCTTTGATTACGCTTTCTAATCTTTCTTGGTTAACATCAAAAACACTGCTTAATTTAGAAATGATAAGATTTGTAATTCTGTCATCCTTAGAGTTATATAAATGTTGCGGTATGTAAGAAAGATTGGAAGCAAATACGATTAGAGTAAAAAAGTCAGCATCCGTTTCACTAAGGTTAGGCGAAGTAGTAAATTCAGGGGCATCATTAATGATGCCGACTATTTCTGGAAAACCGTCATCAATTGTACTTAAAATTGAATTAACAAAAATGTTGGCAACAACATCTTCTGTGATTTTTTTCTTACCAAATATCTTAAACATAGATAATACCTATTGGTTTGTACAAAACTATAAGTTAGAAGTAATCGTTTTAAATAAGTATTCAACACCTTATTAACAAAGTTATTAACTAAAAAATCCTCTAATCATTGATTAGAGGATTTTTTAGAATATTTTGTAATTCTATTTTTTAAAGATATATCTAGTAATAAAAATACCTTTTCCGTCAGACTGTCCTTGACCTCCTTTAGGTTTTCCAGAATCACTTTCTACACCACTAACAACCGTAAATAATTCCCAGCCCTCAGAAGCAAGCTCGTTTAATTTAGATGTAATCATAGCATCATTGGAGGCTATGTTTTGAAAATTGATACCCACTCCACTATAAAAGTTTAGTAGTTTGGTTTCTGCTAAATTTTCTATTTTGGCATCCTTTCTTTTAATTTTTCCTTGTTTACTGTCTTTTCCAGAAATTCTTTCTGTCGTAAATTGGTTATAATCAAGAGGTGATTTAGCTTCAACTATTCTAGACCGACCAATTCCCATTGGAACAATAGATTCAATTGTGGTAATAACTTTGTATTGAGTTTGGGCTGCAATATCGGTTAGACAAGTTCCAATTATTGCTGCTGCTAAAATAAAATACTTCATTTTTTTCATTTTTAAGGTTAATAATTATCTTATTGCTTGAAGTTACAATTTTTATTCCAAACTTAATTATTGAACTAATTTTGTCTGTTGCACAATTATTTCTGGATAAACTTTTAATGCTTGATTTAAGCATTCTATAGCATTTTTTAAGGCGTCTTTATTTAATACATAAGCAATTCTTACTTCTCGTACACCTAAGTCTTTAGTTGCATAGAACCCTGCTGCTGGTGCAATCATAACTGTTTGGTTGTTATATTCAAAATCTTCTAATAACCATTGACAAAAATTTTCTGCATTTTGTACGGGTAATTCTGCAATAACATAGAATGCACCTCCTGGTGAAGGACATTTAACTCCTTCAATTTTGTTTAACCCTTTAATCAATATATTTCTTCTGTCAACATATTCGTTTATTACCTTATCAAAATAACTCTGAGGAGTCTGTAAAGCGGCTTCACCAGCAATTTGTCCCAATGTTGGAGGGCTTAATCTTGCTTGAGCATATTTTAAGGCCGTTGCCGTGAGTTTTGTATTTTTTGAAATAAAAGCACCAATTCTTGCTCCACACATACTATATCTTTTAGAAACAGAGTCAATGACAATGATGTTCTCATCAACCCCCTCTAAGTTAAAAACAGAGTAATGCGTTTTTCCATCATAACAAAACTCTCTGTACACTTCATCAGCAATTAAATATAAATCATGCTTTTTAACAATATCACGTAACGTTTCTAATTCTTCTTTTGAGTATAAATACCCTGTAGGGTTTCCTGGGTTACAGATTAGTATAGCTTTAGTTTTCTTAGTAATTAGTTTTTCAAACTCTTCAATAGGAGGTAAAGCAAATCCATCATTAATACTTGCTGTAACAGGAACTACATTTACTCCTGCAGTAGTTGCAAAACCATTGTAATTGGCATAAAATGGTTCAGGAATAATTACTTCATCACCAGCATTTAAACAAGAATTAAATGCAAATAGTAAGGCTTCTGATCCTCCAGTAGTAACTAAAATGTTCTCAAAAGAAACGTCAAGTCCAAATTTATTGTAATAATCAGTTAAACCTTTTCTATAGGTTTCAATACCTGCAGAATGACTGTACTCAATTACATTTAAATCAATATTCTTAACAGCTTCAATTGCAACTTGAGGTGTTTCAATGTCTGGTTGACCAATATTTAGGTGGTAAACTGTTCTACCTTTCTTTTTTGCTGCTTCAGCATAAGGCACCAATTTTCTAATTGGCGATTCAGGCATTTCTAATCCTCTGTTTGATAAGTTAGGCATAGATAAAATTAATTTTAGACAAAGTTAAGAAAGAAGTATTGAAATTACTTTTTCTTTTGACTCAATTTGTAGGCATCTTTGGTTGCCTGAGTAGCCCTTACAACTCCTTTAAAAACTAACTTCTTTTCTATAAATCTAGAATCCATAGCATCAGAAACAAATTGAATAATAACTTCTCTTTCTTGGTAGCCAATTTTATCTTTGGTGTTGAATTTTATAGTAATAACATTTGTACTGTTCGACTGTATCTTTCCTTCAGGCAGTATAACTTTAGTGCAAGTACAATCTACTTTAGGAGGGACAATGGTTAACGGTTCTTTTCCAGTATAAGTAAAATTATAAGTAAATGCTAGTTGATGACCTTCATCTACTTTTCTGAATTTTTGAACTTTTTTCTCAAACTTTATATCAGCAGAAGTTTGTGCAAATAAAAAGCTTGCTACTAAAATTAGTAGCAAGCTTAAATTGATTTTGAAAAGATAACTTTTCATTGTATCAATAACCTATTCTTTTATTATTTCTCAACAGGAGCTCCAGTAGATTCTTTTACTGGAGAAGTTTGAGGAGCAATAATTTTCCCTTTAATTCTAACTACTTTAGTTGCTGTAGCAGCATTAGAAGTAATTGTAACTGATTTATTGATAGCTCCTAATCTTTTAGTATCATATTTTACTTTGATTACTGAGCTTTCACCTGGCTTAATAGGGTTTTTTGGCCAAGTAGGAACAGTACAACCACAGCTACCTCTAGCATTAGAAATAATTAATGGTTCTTTACCATTGTTTGTAAATTTAAATTCTCTTACTCCATCAGCACCTTGTTCAATAGTACCATAATCAACAACTTCCGAATCGAAAGTGATTGTTGGAGCATTAGGATTTTGAACTTTTACTTCTGCAGCAGGAGATGTAGTTGATTGTGCAGCAACACCGCCAGCAATAAAAGCTAATAACCCAAATGTTAGTAATACTTTTTTCATAACTTATTTTTTTAATTCTTAATAACAGTACAAACGTACTTATTTATTTTAGTTTAACTTTTCTGTTAACACTTCTTTAACAAAAGAAAATCATACTCAATTCACCTAAAATTGTGCCAATTACCAATTTAATATATTGGAGAATTCGACTTTAAATCTTCTAATGGTTTTTTAGCAATTACGTTTCCTTTAATTCGTAAAGTAATTTCAGCTCTTTTAGCATTAGAATAAATAATGACTGTTTTACTAAAAGCACCTAATCTTTTGGTGTCATATTTTACTTTTATTACTGAACTTTCTTCTGGTTTAATAGGCTCTTTTGGTGGTGTAGGAACAGTACATCCACAAGATTGTTTGGCTTCGGAAATAACTAAAGCAGATTTTCCAATATTGGTAAAATTAAATTCTCTAAGACCATTTGAACCTTGTTCTATTGTTCCGTAATCGATTGTTTCGGTTACGAACTTAAATTCAGGCGTATTTAATTTCTTTGAGGATATTGGTTGAGCAGTAATTAGTACTCCACATAAGATAAATGAAATTGATAAAAATAATTTTTTCATAGTAGCTATTTTTAGTTTTGTTTGAGCAAAGCTATTTTTTGGTTTGTTATCTAAATGTTAATTAACAAATGCTTAACGAAGTTATAACACTATTTTAACAAAATAACTTTCTACCAATTAAGTATTGATACTTGCTTTACAATAACTTACCTTTGCGAACTTATTTTTAAATAGATTGAAAATGAATGTTGATAGTAAATACAATCCACAAGCCATAGAAGATAAGTGGTATGAATACTGGATGAAAAATGATTTTTTTAGTTCTAAACCAGACGAAAGAGAACCGTTTACTATTGTCATTCCTCCACCAAATGTTACTGGAGTTTTACATATGGGACATATGTTGAACAATACCATACAAGATGTTTTGATTAGAAGAGCAAGAATGTTAGGTTACAATGCTTGTTGGGTTCCAGGAACTGATCATGCATCTATTGCTACAGAATCTAAAGTAGTAAACTTATTAAGAGAACAAGGAATTACCAAAGCAGATATTACCAGAGAAGAATTTTTGGGACATGCATTTGCTTGGAAGGAAAAATATGGCGGAATTATTTTAGAGCAGCTTAAGAAATTGGGAGCAAGTTGTGATTGGAACAGAACACGTTTTACAATGGAACCTAAATTATCGGATGCTGTTACGCAATCATTCATTAAGCTCTACGAGAAAGGCTATGTTTACAAAGATTGGAAAATTGTAAATTGGGATCCCAAAGCTCAAACTACGCTTTCTAATGAAGAGGTAATTAGAAAAGAGGTAAATTCTAAGTTGTATCACGTTAAGTACAAATTGGTGGATAGCGATGAATACATCATTATTGCAACTACTCGACCAGAAACTATAATGGGAGATAGTGCAGTTTGTGTTCATCCAAAAGACAAACGATATATTCATTTACATGGAAAAAAAGTGATCGTTCCGATGGTGAATCGTGAAGCGCCAATTATTTGTGATGATTACATTGATATTGAGTTTGGAACAGGAATGTTAAAGGTTACTCCTGCCCACGACACCAATGATTATGAGATTGGACAACGCCACAAACTAGATATAATTGACACCTTTAATGATGATGGAACAATAAGTGAAGCTGCAGGAATTTTTGTTGGAGAAGATCGTTTTGTTGCTAGAAAAAAAGTAGCCAAATTATTAGAAGAACAAGGTCAATTAGTAAAAATTGAAGAGTTTACTAATAATGTTGGTTATTCAGAACGTAACCCTGATACAGTTGTTGAGCCAAAATTATCGTTACAATGGTTTGTGAAGATGGATGAGATGGTAAAGCCTGCCTTGGAGCACGTAATGAATGATGACATTCAGCTTTACCCATCAAAGTTTAAAAACACTTATAAACATTGGTTAGAGAACATTAGAGAATGGCCAATATCGCGTCA
>JAJCYN010000531.1 GCA_029262915.1 Flavobacteriales bacterium | reverse complement strand
TAGGTTTTTTAAAAGTACCTGTTAACGAAACATTTGCATTTGCCTTACCATTAAAACCTCGCAAAAATTCTTTCGTATATGTATCAAACATACTTAGTTCAGTTTGGTACAACTCTAAATTTAAATCTAAATTTTCTTTTTCATTGTTTGGATAATAATATCCTTCAAAGAGTATAGTAGGAATATGATCTCGGTAAAATTTGCCATCTAACTTTAATGATTGATTTGCTGAATTCCATGTTGATTGTAAGTTCCCTTTACCTATAAGATTTTCATTTATTCTAAACTTATCAAATGCTAAATTAGAAGTAAAAATTAACTCATTGTTTTGCTTTTTAACGGATGCAACACCATCAATAACACCTTCCAAATTAATTACATTTTCAGGAATCAGTTTTTTAAACGTTAGCAAATCAAAATTCTTTAAAAGCATATCCAATTGATCATTGGGATTATCTGATAATTTTCCATCTATTAATATACTTTGTGTCTTTGAATAAACTGTTAATCCCTTAACAAAAAGAGAATTGGTATCACTTATAATCTCATTATAAGGTTTCGCCCTCCATAAAGTATCTGAAACATAAGCATAAGAATCTTTTAATTTACTTGAGAGATAATCATAACCGTTAAAATATGTAGCAATAACAATACTACCCTCATTTTTTGATGATTCTCCATTATTATTCCATTTTATTTCTGTTAACACAGAATCATTTTCAACAATACTATTTACCTTAAAATTATCCACAAATAAACTATCATTTTGATAAATCTTATCTGCATCTACAATTAAATCTAATGTGCTTTCATTTGCTTTTCCGTTAAAATCAAAGTGACTAATTTCAGTTCCATAAACATCAATAAAAGGAGCATTAGCGTTAATTGATAAGTTATGATCTCTTGAGTTGTACCTCCCTTCAAGGACAGTATTTTCGCTCATTTTAATTCCGTTTAATAAAACTTTGGATACTAACTCACTATTATGAAACTCAACATTAAAATTTAAATCATTTGATAAATTAGTTATCTTATTTTCACTATTAATTTGCGAAGGGATATAGCGAGCAAAAAAATTATTAGTAAAACCCATTAATTCTTTAAAATAAAACTCACCTTCTAACTTAGCATCCAATACGTCTGATTTTACAGTGATTTCCCTGTGTTTACTGTTAATACTAGATGTAATTAAAACTTTTTCAACTTTAATAGAATCCAGTTTGTCATTATATCGAGAATCCATAAACTCAACCTCGCCAACAATATCATCAATATTATTACCCAATAGATTCACTTTTAATTGTGTAGAAAACCTTGTTTTTAATTTCTTTTTACTCTTAACTAGGTTAAGTTTTGCCAGTTTGGCATTCTCAATGTTTGATATAAAATTAATAGCCGGAATTTTTCTACTTAAATCAATACTCCCATCAAAATCAAAAGATATGTTTTCATCCTCTACCGCTAAAAATCCTGCAAAAACTTGATTTTTAAAATTTCCTTTTACCTCAACATTATTATACTCATAATTCTTTATCACAACTTGATTAATATTTCCAGTTAATGTGGCGTCTACATCCTTTTTAGAGAAACCTCTTCCATCAACATTTACATTCATTGTAATGTCTCCGATATCCTCTCTCATTTCAAAAAATCTACCTAAATCAAAATGATTGGAAATTACATTTCCTCTATAATGAGGTGAACCATTATTTAATTTTAAAGATACGTCAGTAGTTAAATTACCTAAGCTAGTCTTAAGTGTACCATAAGCAACAAAATCATGATAAAAACCTGTAAAATTCCCTTTAAATCTTATAGCTCCTAAATGCCTAAAATTAGCTGGCAATTCAATAAATGTTTCTTCAACAAAAGGATAAAGTGGAATAGATTCTAATTTCTCTTTGGATGTAATTAGCTCTTTCACTTTAACATACATAAACATGTCTTCGACATTAGGTAAACCAGAAATATCAGCATTTCCCTTAAATCTTGTACCATCATCAAATAAAATTGCTAGTTTTCTTCCTTTAATGTTACTTATTTTTCCTCTAATTTCTCCACTAAAATCTAACGACTTATTTAAACAATCTAATTTTGGAGCAAAATAACAGATGTCTTTAAAATCTACTTTTGAAGAATTGAAATACGATTTAATGTTAACATCTTTTACAAAATTAGATAGATCAGCATAACTACTAGTTAAAAAAGTAACATTACCATCAACGCTAGTAAAAGGAGTTTTAATTTTAAGGTATTGAGTTATGATTCCGGAAGGTGTTACATTAACCTCAGCTGTAAGGTTATCAATTTGGAAACCACATTGTTCAAAGAATTTTAATCGATTTATTTTACAATCTATTCCTTTGTTTACAAAATCTATATCACTGATAGATAAATCTAAATAAGTGATAGAAATATGCTTAAAATCTACTCCAGCCTTACGCTTTTCAAAATTATGATCATTATAATCAAACCTTGTTTTATTTAATTTTACATCATTCAATGCAAACAACCATTTACTTTTTATGGTATCAGTAGATGCAAAATGATTGATAATAAATTTTAGGTTATTTACTTGTTCTCCTTTATATTTTTGAAGGTTAAAAAAGGTATTCGTTAACTCAACTTCATCTAAGATAATTTTTTTCTCTTTGTAAGAAAACTCATTAATATCGACAACCAATCTATCGGTATACAGTAGCGTATCTTCATTCAAATCTTCTACATACAAATCGGTAATAATAAGTTTATTAAACAACGAAACATCAACATTCCCAACTGAAATATCAGTATCTAACTTCTTGGCTAAAGACTTTAAATATTGCCTAACTAAAGTTGTTTGGAAAGATGAATTGTAGG
>JAJCYN010000530.1 GCA_029262915.1 Flavobacteriales bacterium | reverse complement strand
AGTTGTTGTGTTTCATAAAAATGTTCATTGTTGTGTTCCTCTATCTGCAAATTATTATATAACAAATGTGCTTTTTGATGTTTAACTTTATTTTTATTTTGCCATAAGGGAATGGTAATACCAAGATGAATTCCTTGTAATGTTTGCCCTAATAATTCCTGAGAGCGATAACCAGCTTCCATTTTAGGTAGTGCCATTGCTTTACTTAGCGCCACTTTTTTCTGGTCTATTTCATTTTGCTGATGAATAGATTTTAAATCTGGATCATTATCTTCAATAGTCTTTTCCAGCGTTTCAAAATCAGGGAGAACGGGAACGATAGGATATATTGTTTCAGTAAAAGTAATAACTGTCCCACCATTTAATTCGGTTAGTTTTTGAACGTTTTGATTAATTTCACTGGTGTTTAATCTAATTTCATTTTGAAGGTCGAGTAATTGTAATTTTACTTTGTTTACATCTAAAATAGTAGCATCTCCATTGGCTATTTTTTGCTGATAATTAGCGTGTAATTTCTCAGTACTTTGCAATCGTTTGTTCAGTTCTACTTGTTTTTTATTGTGGTAAATTAAATCAATGCAATATTGTTTTGCTTTCAACAAAGTGGTTTGTCTATGACTTGTTAGTTGAAACTCAGATTGTATAATTTGTTCCTTGGCTACTTGATTTTTCTTAACATAAGCAGTTGGAAAATCAAAAGCTTGTAGAATGAAAATATCGGTTTGTGTACCAGCTGTAGATGGAGATCCTGGTAAATATTCATATTCAACTTTTGGGTTGGATGGTGTTAAACCAGTTTTATACAACAGTTTTTTTGCCTCCCAATATTGTTGATTGGCCTTAATAGATTTATTGTTTTTTGAAATATCCGTTAAGACATTGTCAATACTATTCTGAGCATTAGTGCTTGTAAGACAGAAAATAAAGCAAATTAAGGTTACAGTCTTATATCTCATTTTTTTGTTGTTTTATGTTTGATAGATAGTACACAATAGGTACTATAAATATGTTTAAGAGTGTTGAACTCAGCAATCCTCCTAAAATTACTTTTGCCATAGGGCTTTGTATTTCATTGCCAGGTAAATCTCCAGTTAATGCTAGTGGAATTAATGCCAATGCAGTTGTTAGAGCTGTCATTAAAATAGGGTTTAACCGATCTAAGGAACCTTTAATTACAGTATCATATAAATTGACTCCTTGTTTTTGTAAAACTTGATAACGTGAGACTAACAATATTCCATTACGAGTAGCTATTCCGAAAAGTGTAATGAAACCAATTATTGAAGGAATGCTAATAATGCCCGAGGTAAACCAAATGCTTAAAACTCCACCAATAAGTGCTAAAGGTAAATTGAGGAGAATAATACCCGCAATTTTTAAATTTTTAAATTCCTGATAGAGTAGAAGGAAGATGATAAACAACGCCAATAAAGAGGTGAAAAATAAGATTTTGGATGCTTTTTCTTCACTTTCAAATTGTCCACCATATTTGATTCGGTAGTTTTCTGGTAAAACTATATTTTGATCTACTTTTTCTTTAATTTCATTGACCACACCTCTCAAATCACGTTCAGCCACATTAGCGGAAACAACAATTTTTCGCTGTACATTTTCCCTGTTAATTGTATTAGGACCAGTTGTTGAGGTAATGTCTGCCACGTAGTACAACGGAATTTTTAATCCATTATGAGAATCTATCAATACATTTTTGATGTTTTCCATTTTTCCTCTATTTTAATCATTAAAACGGAGTATCAAATCAAAACTCTTATCGCTTTCAAATACCTGAGATACCTTTTCTCCAGCAAAAGCAATATCAATAAATTCCGTAAATTCTCCGATGGTAATACCATATTTGGCCAGCATATCTCTTTTTGCTTTTACTTGTATTTGTGGTATTTCAATTTGTTGTTCTACGTTAATATCTACAAGCCCTTCAATACCTTCAATGTTGTTTTTTATTTGATTGGCTAATGAAAACATTTTGTTTAAATCTGCTCCAAAAAGCTTAATTGCGATGTTGGCTCTTGTGCCTGATAACATATGATCAATTCGATGCCCGATAGGTTGTCCAATGGTAATACTTGCTCCCGAAACTTCACCTAATTTTTTTCGCACTTCTTTCATAAACTCCTCACGGCTACGGTCGGTTAAAACAAAAGGAGCTTCAACTTCAGAGGAATTAACTCCTTGAGCGTGTTCGTCTAATTCTGCTCTTCCTGTTCTGCGTGAAGTAATTGAAATCTCAGGAATAGATAATAAGATGTTTTCAACCCTGTTTCCAATTTTATTAGATTCTTCTAATGAGATTCCAGGAACGCTTACAGCACTGATAGTTAAACTCCCTTCATTAAATTCTGGTAAGAAACTCCTTCCCAAACCAAATAATAAAAAACCAACAACAATAACCATTGCAAAAGAGAAGAGTAGCATTGTTTTTTTAATTTTCATTGCTTTTTCTAAGGCAGAATTATAATGCCTGCTTAGGAAATTTTCTAACCAACCGCCTTTGGCTTGTTTTAAGAGCATTTTATTATTCTTTAACAGATAACTGCAAAGTACAGGAGTAAGCGTAACAGCAACAATTAATGAAGCAAAAAGTGAAACAATAAACGATATTCCCAATGGCTGTAACATTCTGCCTTCCATTCCATCAAGAAAAAAGAGAGGGATAAAAGCAACGATAATAATAAGTGTTGCATTAAAGATGGAAGCACGAATTTCTTTAGATGCGGTATAAACTACTCTAAGAACGCTTTTTTGTTTATCACTATTTTTTTGAGCATTCTCTTTTAACCGTTTAAATACATTTTCTACATCAATAACGGCATCATCTACAAGGGAACCTATGGCTATTGCCATACCTCCTAATGACATTGTGTTAATTGTCAATCCTAAAAATTTTAATGTTATGATAGAAACAATTAATGAAAGCGGGATAGCAATAAGGGAAATAATAGTTGTTCTAAAATTCATTAAAAACAGGAACATCACTATCACCACAAAGATGGAGCCTTCGACTAATGCTTTTTGAATATTGCTTACAGAGGCTTGTATGAAATCTGCTTGTCGAAATATTTTGGTGTTAATTTTAATATCGGCAGGCAAGGTTTTACTAATTTCTATAATGGCAGCATCTATTTCTTTGGTCAATTCTAGTGTATTGGTTCCAGGTTGTTTGGCTACAGTCATAATAATTGCTGGCTTTCCTTTTAAAGATCCATCTCCAATTTTAGGGATAGCTCCTCCCATTTTAATTTCAGCTACATCTTCAATTTTTATGGGAGCATCATCAACTATTTTAATTAAGGCATTACCAATTTCTTCTGTTTGGCTTGTTCTTCCAACACCTCTAATAATGTATTCATTCCCATATTCATTTAAAAAACCACCAGAAGCATTTAGATTACATTGTTTGCTTGCTTCTAATAACTCGGTTAATGAAACATTATAGTGTCTCATTTTTTGAGGAGAAGCAAGAATCTGATATTGCTTGTATTCTCCACCAAGAATTATAACTTGCGAAACTCCACCAGTTGCCAAGAGTCTTGGTCTAATATTCCAATCAGCAATGGTTCTTAAATCCATTGGACTTGTGCTATCTGATGATAAACTGATGAACATTACACCACCCATAATAGTT
>JAJCYN010000529.1 GCA_029262915.1 Flavobacteriales bacterium | reverse complement strand
AAAACTGCTTGTTGAGGCTTTGTTCAACTGAAATTTAAGACAGCCAAAGTCGAGGTAATTCAAAAGCTCACTTTGGCTGTTTTTTTTGGAACAAAACACGGAAAAACAATGAAAAGTAAAAATAGAAGATCAAAATTTGCTCAAAATCGCATCGATTATATCGTGTATGCTAATCCCAAAGAGGTATCTAAATTAGTCTATGACTATGGATATGAACCTCCGAAAAGCCCACACGATTTGGTCAAGGCTGCCAAAATATTGGTCAAAAAAAACGGAAGAAAGGCAATTAAGGATTTAATCAAGATTCACCCTGACCGAAAAGCAATCCTTAGAGTTCAGCGTGGAAAAGAAGATAACTTCTGTGGTGCTTGTGCCAGTTATTCTTACCAACCAGAAGATAATTTCTGCGGAGTATGTGGACATTCTCATTATGATGGTAACGGAAATCAAAAAGGCTTTTTAGACCAACTGGTTAATCTAAGTGCTCAAGAACTCGAAGAATATTACGAAGGAGTTGTTCGCAAATCCAATGATAACCCTGAAGATTCCAATTTAGCAGAAGAAGTGCAAATGGTTTGGAATGAATTGAGACAACGTAAAAATGAAGATTCAAATTCACCCGAAAAAGTTGAAAAAGAAAATAAAAAACACAGCACTTGTAGTAATGGACTCGTTATTCTAGGGTTAGTCTTTGCTGCGGGTGTTTTGATTGGTTCAAGTTTAAAAACACAATAAAATGAAAAAGCAAAAATTGACAAAAAGACAATACAATGATGCTCTGGAATTTATCACCCATTTGATATTGACTAAACCAGAAGCAGTAAGAAGGTTATTAGCAAGATTTGATGTGCATTTTACATCTCGACCTAGCAATAGGCAACTAATAAATGAGGTCGTAAGAATGCTTTCTAAAAACAATCAAAAATTCAATGAGAGTTTAACCAAGCTTATTTCTATTCATATCGAACATAAGGGTGGTGAAATGGCTGTTATAGATGACAACTATGATTCCTATGAATATGATGAAATATGGGGAGCATTAGCAGGATTAGCTGGTAAAGCAATTGGAGGTATCGCAGGATTGTTTGGCAAAAAGAAAAATAGCGGAGGCGGTGGTGGTGGTGCAGCAGCAGCAATAGCAGCACAACAACAAGCAGCAGCAGCACGAATGAAAGCTGATATGGATGCCAAAATGAGGCAAATGCAATTGGATCAACAACGTAGAGATGAAGAAGAACGAAGAAGACGTAGAGAAGAAGAAGACAGAAGACGTAGAGAGGCAGAAACGAGTGCAGCCAAGAAAAAAGATGGAGGCTCTAATGTGATGATGATTGGAGGAATGGCAGTTGGAGCGTTAGCATTAGTAGGATTACTACTTTTTTCTATGAAATCAAAACAACCTGCTCCACCTACTATTATTCAGAAAGTTTAACATCAATAAAATGGGCTAAAACGGGGGAATGTATTCCTGTTGTTCACCCTATTAATAACGAATTAACTAAAAAAGAACAGGATGATATTATTAGGATACCCTGACAAAAATCAATACAATGATGACTTCTTTGAGGATTCATTTTATGTAGATGAGGAAGAATATGAGTATGATGAATTTGGAGGTTGGTTTAAGAAGATAAAAAAGACAATTACTCCTAAAAGGGTACTTAAAGGTCTTTTTATGCCCCATACATTAATGCCTCACAATATCGTGAAAAAGCATATTCTATCTAAAACACCTATTGGAAAAGTGATAGGCGGTATTGAAGATAAAGCAATGTCTGCAATTGGTTTTGGAAAATCAAAACCAAGACCTCGATATTCTCAACCAATTAGAAGAGGTTCACAACCAAACCAAAGAGGAGGAGCTGCACCTACTGTAAGATACAAAAGTAGTGTGGCTAGTATCACACCTGTTGCTTCTGTAAAGCCAATACCAATAGTTAGAGCGAATCAGCTATTGAATCAAGCTCCAGCGACAGGAGTTAAAGAACAAATAAAGATGGACACTAAAAATGCCGAGCCGAAAAAAGCAGGTATTGGCAATAGTACAATTGGAATTGCTGTTGTGGTATTGCTCGTTGGCGGTTATTTAGCCTTTGGAAGAAAAGCAGCAGTTCCTACTGCCCCAGTAGCTCCTCCAGTAGTATAAAATTATTTATGAATCAAAAATAAAAAAGCGATGAGTACACTTTTTTTAGGAAATCCCGAAATGGAAATGAGAATCTACGGTGAGCAGTTTCAAGACGTTTACAACTATATGAATGATGACGAAGATGAAGGATATGAATACGATGAATTTATTGGAGCTTGGTTAAGAAAGTTGAAAGCTAAACGAGAACAAAATCCAAATGTAATCGCTCGAAGAATCAAACGAGATAAGGAGAGAATTTCAAAAGGTCTTGCTCCGAAATATCCTGAATTGATAAGGTCTGCTCCAATAAAAAAAGTACAACCCAAAACGGTTACTTCATTAATGGACGACAATGACCTACCTCTTGGTGATATAATGCCTTTGACAAAATCTGAGGCTCAAGCTCACAAGAACGTAAACAAAGCGATTCAAGAGGAGTTAAAAACAAAGCAAGAAGAACTAAAAACGATTGGCTTATCCAAAAAAGTGGAGCAAGAAGACCTGAAGGCTGAAAATCAAAAAGCCAAAACCCAGTTAGCTGGTGCAGGAACTTATTTGATGTGGGGAATAGGCATTATCGGAGGATTGTATGTTGTTGCCAAATTAACAGGCACAAGTAAGGTGGTCAATTTGGGCAAGCCTAATCCAAAGTTAGTTCCAAACGCAAGTTAATAACCAAAAAAAGCGATTGGAAAATGGATATACTGGCACAAATATTAGAACAAGATTTTACCGTTGATGGTCAAATACCACAAGGCTTTCTTTTCGCATCTGTAAAGAATGTCGGTGCTGCAACAGCAACAGTAAATGGTGTTGATTTATCTCCTGGAGAGGCGAAAGACTATCCATTTGTCGGAAAGGGATATCAAGCTGTTCCTTTTGTTGTTAATGGGTCAACAATAAGAGTGTTACACGTGGTTTAAAATAGAATTTATGATAGCAGGTGAAACAGAAACAATATTGGCAAGAAAAGTTAAAACGGACTACTACGACAACTTTCTATTCTTTGGAAAAAAGAAAAAGAAGCAACTAACTCCTGAACAACAACAGGAAAGGAAGGAAAAACGCAAACAGTTTTGGGCAAGTCTTGGAGGAGAGTTCAAGGAAACTGGAACAGTAGGCAGTTTATTAACTGCTTTTGGTCCGCAAGCAACAGAACTTCCTTCCGATTTTGAGGTGGGAGTAGTTGAAGATGATCAGAAAGAAGAAGAAAAAGAAAAGAAAGGTATTCCTCTTGGTATAAAAATCATTGGGGGTATAGCCATTTTTTCGATTGTGGTTTATGGCGTTTCCAAATACAACAAAAACAAGGCATTAAAACTAAAACAAAATTGATCATATGGTTATCCCAATACCATCACATAAAAGTCGATTTACCATTAAGCTCGTTATTCGAGCTTATCATCCTTTGGAATTGGGTATAATTGTCTTTGACCCTACTCGTCCAAACTCACACTACTTCAGGCGTAAAGTTTCTTTTCAAGCTTCTCAATTTAAAGAAGGAAAAGCATTTAGAGAAATATCTATCCCCTTACCTATTTCTTCAGAAACATTGGCTCTTGAATTAATAGATAAACATAGAAGTCACGATGATGGCTTTCAGCTAGATAAATTGGAAATTGAGAAAATGCCTCCTGCCCAAATATGGGAAACACCAGAAAGACATCGGTTTATGGAGTTTGCTATCAAATTTGCTCAAAAAGCAGGTTATAGCAAGACAGGGTTTTACGATAGCCCAGACAAAGAATTTTTAATACAATACTTACCAACCATTGCGGATGAAAATGGCAATGAATTGGTTACTCCTGCTCGAATACATCAGAAAATGCCAAGAGTTCAAATATCTCGTAAGGCATTCAAACGATTTTCCATTCCAGTTCGAGTTGCTATTCTTTCTCACGAAGGATGTCATTTCTTTAGAAATACTCGGAGCGAAAAAGTAGCCGATTTGTGTGGAATCAAATACTATCTCGATTATGGTTTTCCAACCATCGAAGCGGTATATGCAGCTACAAAAGTATTTCACCAACATCCTGAATCAGTAGGAGAACCGCACGTTGCAAGAACACAAGACATTATGAATTTAATTGACAACTATAAGGAAAAACAAAAGTTCAAAAAAGTAGCATGAATAAGAAATTAAAAATAGGAATTTCAGCACTCTCTGGCATAGGCTTGGGAGTATTTATGCATTTTGCTCTTAAAGATAAGGAGGAAGATTGTGGTTGCAATGAATCTGAATCCGATGGAAAGGTAAAAAAGATAATTGATGAAGAAAATTATGACAGTTTTGACCCTATTAGTATGGGGCGTATCAAAGCAGGATTAACGCCTTTCAATAAACGGTTTGGTCAGCAATACCATAAAGACCTCAAAAAATGGGGAACTAAACCAGGTATCATTGATGTATCTAACGACCAAAATGAAAAAAAGAAAAAGAATGAACTCTATTCCAAGATGGGGCAAGTAGGTGATAGTTTAGTACAAGAACATTTACCACGGACAATAAAAATAACGTGTCAACCCAAAAAGAAAATCACTCCTTATGAAGATTGGTACACGTGGTTAAGAAAAGAATTTGACGTTACACAAGTAACCATTTCCAACACATCTACCGAAGAAAAAACAATAAGACTTTGGGGTTCAAATAAAGGGGTATCAGTTAGCCCTCCTGCTCCTGTAGATGTAGAAGACCATGAGGTCATAACATCTGTTGATACGGCAGATTTTATTTCCGCCACCGGAGGCTCTCCGGTTCATCCGCAAGGAATTGCAGTAAATCCTGCTAACGGATTTGCTTATGTGGCTAACCAACTATCCAACAATGTTTCTGTCATTACTACGGACGGGCAAGTGGTTAAAATGATTCAATTACAACCCTCTACTTTTCCTGGGTATAATTCCCCAGTAGCCGTTGCCGTTAACTCCAATAGTGCAAGTCCCAATTATGGGAAAGTTTATGTAGTGGGTTCCGTTGCTAATACAGTTAGTGTAATTGACCTTTCACATAATGTTATCAATGAAATAGCCGTAGGTGTACGACCTGTTGACATCGCTTTTAATCCCATAAATGAGAATTTATACGTTGCCAATTTAGTGGGTGATGATGTAACTGTTATTGATACAACTACGGAAACGGTGAGTATAACCTTACCCGTAGGTCAAGACCCTCTCGGTTTAGGAATTAACTTGAATAATGGGGATATTTTCGTTGCGAATTCTACTGATGATAGTGTTTCGGTATTTGATAGTGGTAATCTACTCGTAACCACCATTGCAGGTATTGGAAGCAAACCAGTTTCCATTACTTACCATCCGACCAATGATGAAATGTATGCAGTAGCAACTCTTAGCAATACGATCATACCTATTGATACCAATACTTATACTGCTTTGCCTTCAATTAATGTGGGCAATAGCCCTTACGCCATTGTATATAACAGTACCAATAACTTCTTATATGTAGGAAATAGAATTGATGAAACTTATTCGGTTATCGCTCCCAACAAAACTATTAAGGCTACGATCACTCTTGGCAACGTCAACATAGGGTTTGGTATTAATCAAACAGAGAATGTACTGTTTAGTTCAGATACAGCAGCAAATGTTGTTGATATTATTGGTTATGCCGAAGAAAGTAGTAGCATCACTGTTGACGATGATTACATACAAAAAAATGAAGATTTTAAATACAGTCCAGGATTAGTAAAGCACGTCAAGTTTGTGTTATCAGGAACGGAGCGATTTGAGGTACTTACTTTACGAGAAGAAAGAGTAACAGGAACGATTAATGAAGAACCAATTTCATTCGGAGGTTATGACAGCCCTCAAAGTTTAATGAATGTTTCGGAAGTATTCAAGTTGGATGGAGCAATGATAGACGGTTTAAATTCTTGGATATTCAAAATTGCAGGCTTACAAACCATTACTGTTTTGGTGTATTACAGGCAATTGGAAATGTACAGGTTTCTACCCGAAAAATCTCCTACGACTGTCGGTTGCGAAATGAGTGAGCAAGGAATCCCCGAAAGTTGGAAAAGAGAATTAGCAAAAGAGAACAGCAAAAAAATAATTCATAAACCTAAAAGATTATAACAATGGGAAAATTAAAATACTTAGTAATTCATTGCACAGACACTCCTGAAGAAAGGGAAGTAACCAAGGACGATATTATTCGTTGGCATACCAATCCAAAACATCTAGGAGGTAGAGGTTGGAATAGACCTGGTTATTCAGACATCATTTATTTGGATGGAGAATTAGTAAACATCATACCATTTAACCAAGATGGTGATGTAGATGGTTGGGAAATCTCTAATGGAGCAAGAGGCATCAATGGTGTTTCACGCCATATCGTTTATGTTGGCGGTAAAGACAAAGCCAATAAAAAATCGAAAGATACCCGAACAGATGAGCAAAAAATCACGTTGGAAACTTACGTAAAATTTATGCTATTACGCCATCCACAAATTCAAATTCTCGGACACTATCAAGCTCCAGGATCAGGTAAGACTTGTCCAAATTTTGATGTGCCTGAGTGGTTAGCTTCCATCGGAGTTGCTGATAAAAACAGTTATAAATCCTAAAAATTACTAACAATGAAAAAAGTAGATTATTTAATAATTCAATGCACCGAAACAGGAGAAGGACAAGAAGTTTCTAAAGATGATATTATCAAATACCATACTAATTCCGCTTCAATGGGTGGTTTTGGATGGAATCGTCCAGGATTGGATTACCTCGTTAAGCTTGATGGTAGTTTGGAAACTATTCTCCCTGAATCCAATCCAAATGAAGTTGATTTGTGGGGTATTGGTGAGGGCAAGCAAGGAATGACAGGTATTCCCAAGTTTATTGCTTACGTAGGTGGTAAGACCACTAAAGGAACAAAAGACAAAGATACAAGAACTACTGAACAAGAAGACACACTTGCTTCGGTAGTCAAGTTCTACGTTAAGAAATTTCCAAAAATTCAAGTACTCGGTTTCAATCAAGTTCCATCAAAAGAAGGAGCATCAAACCCTGCTTTTGATGTAGCGAAATGGTGCGAAGAAATTGGAATACCTGAAAACAACATTTTTAAAGGAGTGTAATATGAAAACTGTAATCACATTAGCAGTAGGCTTTTTTATTGGGCGACAAATCTATATCAATTATGATAAGAATGAAGCCAGAAAAAAGGAAGCGGAAGTAAAAAATCGTTTGAAACAATTTCTGCAAGAAAATGGATTGAACGAAAAGGAGGCGACTAAGCATTCCGATAAAATAGTAAGTGTAGGTTAATTAAAAGTTACCATAATGATAGGAGCAATAGCAGGAGCAAAAGCAGCGGAAGGATTAGCCCAAAATAAGGCTACTCCTTATGTTGTTGGTGGGATAGTTATTCTAGCACTTGGATTTAGTTATTTCGGTATCATCCGCCCCATTATGTGTAAGGTAGGATTAGCCTCTTGCAAGAATGATAAAAAGATATTGGACTTGATGAAATACAAGGGTTTTAACCCCGATTATGCACGTCCGTCAAAAACTACCATATCCCATGATAGGGCTAAAACACTTGCTAAAAAGATTTACAAAGCTGGAGGCTTTTTTAATGATGATGAAGGTGGATTTTATTCAGTATTAGAAGAAATCGGGAGTGCAGATAATTTGTCTTTGGTTTCACGAATGTTTACTGCAAAAAAGTATGGCAGTTTAGCTGAGTATATAATGGATCATTTGGACGATACTGAAGAAATAAAACGAGTAAAGGACATTTTAAATAGTTATTGAAATGAAAACGATACCTAAGAAATATTTAATAATTGGTGGCGGAGTAGCTCTTGCAGGTCTTGCTGGTTGGGGTATTTATACGATAATACAAAAGACGAATAATCCGAGTGCTGAAAAAAGAACAGAGAAGATAGAAAAGGAATTAGTCTCAACAGCGGTCAATGTGGGTTCAGATGGCTATGTCAACGTGAGGTCTTCACCTAAAGTTGATAATGAAAATTGGAAAAAATTAGATTTTAAAACCAATTTATTAAAGAAAGAAACTTCAAACCCAGTAGGAACGATTG
>JAJCYN010000528.1 GCA_029262915.1 Flavobacteriales bacterium | reverse complement strand
ACCAGATTCTAACGAAATAATGTAAGAACCAACGCTTAATGATGAAGCATCAAATTTCAATTTATGATTTCCTTTTGCTTTAGTACCTAATTTAATGGTTTTAACTAAAGAACCTGTTAAGTTATAAATATTTACTTTTGTATCAGCTTGTTGATTTAAATCAAAAGCAACAACTCCTATATTGTTTAAAGGATTAGGATAAACGTTCAAATTAGAAACAAATCCTTCATTTTCTTTTAAATCCACAAAATCATTTTCATCAACTGATGTTGCTAAATCTGAAGTCATATAAAATCCCCTACCATGTGTTCCTAAGTAAACAACTCCAGAATTTACAGCTCTAACAGATCTTAAGTGTTGTTGTTCAACAGCAAATACAGGAACGTGTGTCATTCCGCTTCCACTTTCATCAGTCCATTCAACTGCAGGAGCTGATGCACTAAATGCATTATCACTTGACCATACCCCCCATTCTGTACCAATAATAACTCCTGCACCATTATAGTCTATTTCCGCATCATAAACAGGCATTCTAGGCAATGGAAGAACAGCCCCTTGAATAGATGTAAACGTCCCTCCTGTACCCGTTGCTGAAATAGCATTTGAACTTCTAAAAACATGGTTTCCTGAAGTATAACCTCCAACAGTAGCAATCATATTTTCTCCATTGTTAGGATCAGCAGCCAAACCTGTAATTACACCACCTAAAATAGCAATAGTAGTTTGTGTTGTAACACGATTACTATCAGGATTCGGACTAGTTGTAACTGTGTTTCTAATATCTAAAGCATTATAGGTATTCCCCATGGAAAGATTACTAATTCTAATTACAGTACCGCCAGACGTTCCTAAAAATAAATGATTACCATCAGGAGAAAACTCCATACATTCTACGTTAGCTGTATTAGTCATTCTAAACCATTCGGGATTAAGTGCATTTAATCGAGCTGCATCCCTTGTTAGGTAAACTCCTTGAGAAGTTCTTAAAGCAAACTTATTCTGAATAGGATCTCGTAATTTAATCGTATCAGTAGGTGTATTAAGTATGATATTAGCAGGAACAATATATTGTAATGTAGTACCATTGGATAGGCTAGTGTACCAAAGTGTAGTTCCAGCCAAAATAGTATCTCCTGCAAAAATGGTATCTCCATAGGCTGTAGTTCCATTGGTATCAAAAGTAAGTACAATAGAATCAACACTTAAGGGGTCATTATCCACTTCCCAGTTTTCAATAACAGTATGAAAAGGTTGTCCGCCAGTAACAATAGTCGATAGCTCTGCACTATAAAAAGTACCTCCTGCTCCCCCAGATGTTGATCTGGTTAAAGAACTAAATTGAGAAGTTGCATAAGCAATACCTGGTCCCTGATTAGAAAAAGCAACATCAAACCCGTCACCACCCTGTATTTCTGTAGTTCCTAATGGAGTAACTTCTCCAAATGAACCAAAAGAGAATAATTGAGTTCCATTATCTTGAGCTCCTCCCATAAACCAACCATTAGCAGATGTTTGCATATCGTAAAATGTAGTAACATTGTACCCTAAGTTACGTTCCTGAAAAGATGCTCCTCCATCTATAGATCTAGTAACACCACCGTCACTACCTATATAAATAGTTCCTGCTGTTGGCCAAACTATCGTATGCTTATCTGCATGAACATAAAATGGATTAAAAGGAGATTCAAATAAATTAGCCGCTTTTAACCAGCTACCACCTATAGGATTAGATCCCGGATTTAATCTCCACTCATATAATTGAACACCTCCAACAAGAATGTGTCCCCAATCAGAAGGGTCAACACAAATAGCATCATCATAACCACCTTGTCCGCCAGTACAGTCATTTTGAACATAAGGATCAATACACGCAGAACCACCAGGAACAATAACATTCCAAGTTGCTCCTTTATCTAAACTAATATCCAAACTGACTAAATTCCCTGCTGATCTTAATAAATAATAAACATTTGGGTTTGAAGGTGCAATAGCAGCAGAAAACCTACTAGCCGAAATAACAGTTGGAGTAAAACTACCAAACGCATCATTATTAGATGTATATATTTTATTATTTGAAAAACAAACTATCATTGATCCGTCTGAAGAAATATCAACATCCTGAACTGTATTTGTTTCAAGCAGTGAACCAGGTATTGCTTCAATTGGGTTAGTCCAGCCACCAAAAGTACTTGGATAAATACCAGAACCATTAGCATCTGCCCATATCAACCCGTCATTTGAACCAATATATAGCCTATTGCCTCTTGAAGCAATTGCATTTATTTCAGATAATTGAGCTGCAGGATTATTATTCGGTAAAGCAGTAGCATTAGTCAATACTGGAAGAACGGATCCTGTTGAAGGAACATATTCGTAAACTCCATTACCAGTAAAACCACTCCCTCCTGTACCAAAAGCATTTTCGAACGTAGCACCCGTACCAAAGAAAATTCGACCATTTTGGGTTTGAGTAATACAGGATATAGCTAAGTTTTCTCCTAAAATTCCTTCTTGACCAGCAACTGGATTCCACGTTTGAGTTCCATCAGTAGAAACAAACAATCCTCCTGCAACACTTCCTGCATATACAACATTAGGGTTACTTTGATCAACTAAAATAGCTCTTGTTCTTCCTCCTACATTATCTGGCCCCATTTGTGTCCAATTTAAACCAAGTGCAGCCTTATTATTTTGTTTACTTCTCGCAATTACTTCATTCCTTGCCTGAATTACTAAATTGTAATCAATTTCTCCAGTAGCAGGATCTTCTCTTAACATATGCATATAATCAGCATAACCAGCTTGTCCATATACTCCGCCATTTTCTATTGCACGAGGGGTATAAACAGCTTGCGTTTCCTGAAAAGCAAACTTAAAAAAAGTACCCCCAATAGCTAGCCCTACAGCTAGAGATCCTACAATAATAGTCTTAATATTCATTATTTAACAGTTTTATTAGTTAGTGTTTTTGAAATGGGTTACAAGATACATTTTATTTAATACAAAGCAAATAATCCAATCCATTTTAGACTATAAATTTACAAAATTATTGGATTCGTGAATTAACTAATTTAACAAACGGTACTTTTTAGCATTCTTGGGGAAGTTAAAATCTTTTTTACGGTAATTCTCACTTATTTTAAAACAGGTGTTTTTCTGCATGGTACGAAGATCGTACTAAAGGACCACTTTCTACAAACCTAAAGCCTAAGTCTAATCCTATTTTTTTGTACTTACCAAACTGTTCAGGTTTTACAAAATCGACAACTGGTAAATGTTTGGTGGTTGGTTGTAAGTACTGTCCAATGGTTAAAATATCACACCCTACATTTCTAAGATCTTTCATTGATGCTATCACTTCTTCTTCTGTTTCTCCTAACCCAAGCATAACTCCTGATTTTGTTTTCATTCCTCCTCCTTTTAAACGCTCTAACGTTTCTAAACTTCTTTCGTATTTTGCTTGGATTCTCACCTGTTTGGTTAACCTACGAACAGTTTCCAAATTATGTGAAACAATTTCTGGAGCAACATCAATAACTCGTTGCAAATTTTCCCAATCTCCCTTAAAATCCGGTATTAATGTTTCTAATGTTGTTTGAGGACTAATCTCTCTAACCGCTTTAACAGTTTCTGCCCAAATAATAGAGCCTCCGTCTTTTAAATCATCTCTGTCAACAGAAGTAATAACACAATGCTTCACATTCATCAACTTAACAGAATTAGCAACACGCATTGGCTCTTCTTTATCAATTGGCAAAGGTTTTCCTGTTTTTACTGCACAAAAACCACAAGAACGTGTGCATATATTTCCTAAAATCATAAAAGTAGCAGTCCCTTCGCCCCAACATTCTCCCATATTAGGGCAGTTACCACTTGAACATATAGTATGTAGTTGATGTTCTGAAACTATCTGACGAACATTAGTATATTCTTTACCTGTAGGAAGTTTAACTTTAAGCCATTTAGGTTTTTTTGAGAATTTTCTTTCTTTAACTTGATTTTCCAAAATACTATTCTGTTTTTTTAGACCCAAATGTAAGTGAAACGTAAAGATTGAAAAAGTAAGGTTTATTAAATTCGTTAGCCATAATCGGTACTTTTTGAAAATACACATCTAAAATAGCACCCACCTCTAATGCGTTAATTCTACTTGCCTGTCTCGAAGATTCAAAATTTAATCCTGCTTTCACAAAAGCACCGGGATAAAATTTACCACCAAACAGCCCCCTAAACCATGATGCTCTTCCTATAATATCCCCTTGACTATGTACTTCTGGGTTATATTTTTCTATTTCACTAAAAATCTGACCATCAATCTCATCAATTTTAATAACCTCTAAATAAATTGGTTTGGCATAAGCCACTGATATGCCAATATTAAATATAGATGAAATTGCAATGCCTCGAACACTTTGCTTACTTATAAAAGTTTTATGACTTCCAATGCTCCCTCTCAGCACTAATATTGAATTTAGCATACCAAAAACATATCCATTGGAATTGTCGAAAAATGAACTATTAATTTTAATTTCTTTTGGGTGTTTCATTCCAACCAGTTCTACTTCATAAGTTCTTCTAGTAAAACCAGAGGTATATTTACCATAACGGTAAGTCAACCCCCACCCCCGAGTATGAAGAACAACACCAAAAGCTTGCTCCCTCTTATATATGGTTCTCTTTTCCTCAAAAACGGTTCCTTGTGCACTTAAAGCTTGTACAGAAACGATTAATATGAGTATGGGTAATAGTTTTTTCATTCTTTAACAAAGGTAAGAATAAATAAAATGCAAACTTTACATTGTTTAACGATAGGTCCTAAACTTTACAATAAAACAACCACATCCTCAATAAATAAAATTAACAATTTATGAACTGCAACTATTAAATTTAGCTATAGCTATTAAATAAACTAATTCTTAACTTCTAACTCCGAATGTAATTCTTTTACTGATATCCCCATGTGTGATGCATTATAGAGGCATTCTCCATCTTTAATTACCAACAATTGAGGAGATTCATGCTTAACATCAAAATGTTCAGCAATTAAAGTGGAAATCTCTCTAAAAGCGATTAGATCTAAATAATAAATTGGAAGTTCTTCTTTAAAGTCCCAAAAAGATGACAACCTCATTTTGGCAACCGAACTAATGGAGCAACGTTTGCTGTGCTTAAATATAGCCACCCCAATATTATCTTGAAATGACTCTTCAATTAATTTACTTAAATCTTCTTCAGATTTAATTTCAAGCCAATTCAAGACTTAAGAAGGAAGTTTATCAGATTCTTCAGTATCAACTGATCCGTAAGCTGGACACGTTTCATGACCTTTACAAGAAGAGTACAAAATAGCTACCAAAAAAAGCCCTGTTGCTACAATCATTAATTTTTTCATCCCAGTTTACTTAGTTTTGTAAATAAAATCTCCTGCAAAGATAATGATAATTAAGTAATTATCAATTAAATTTATTAACATAAATCATTATCATTGTTTCGGTAGTACGAAAATCAATCTCAATTTGTTACAAAAAAAATAAAATGAACGAAATTAAAATAAAACCAAAAATAGAGGAAAAATGGGGAGAAGTATTAAAAAACGAATTTAATAGCGAATATTTCAAGCAAATTAAATTATTCCTACTACAAGAAAAATCAAAAAATAATATTATCTATCCTCCTGGAAAATACATTTTTCAAGCTTTTAATTACACCCCTTTTAACAACGTTAAAGTTGTGATTATAGGTCAAGACCCTTACCACGGAGCAAATCAAGCACATGGGTTAAGCTTTTCTGTTCAAGAAGGTATTCATCATCCTCCTTCTCTAATAAATATTTTTAAAGAAATTTCTCAAGATTTAGGATATCCCTATCCTAAAAGTGGCAACTTAACCAATTGGGCTAAACAAGGGGTATTACTTCTTAATGCAAGTCTTACAGTTAGGAAATCGGAAGCCAACTCACATCAAAGTATTG
>JAJCYN010000527.1 GCA_029262915.1 Flavobacteriales bacterium | reverse complement strand
GGATATACCCAATGCAAACACAATCATTATTAATAATGCCAATCATTTTGGCTTAAGTGATTTGCATCAAATGCGTGGTAGAGTAGGGCGTTCAAATAAAAAAGCGTTCTGTTATTTACTGGCTCCACCTATGCACAGTTTAACTCCTGAAGCTAGAAAAAGATTAACGGCCATAGAGCAATTTTCAGATTTAGGTAGTGGGTTTCAGATTGCAATGCGCGACTTAGATATAAGAGGAGCAGGTAATTTATTGGGAGCAGAGCAAAGTGGTTTTATATCTGAAATAGGTTTTGATATGTACCAAAAGATATTGCAAGAAGCCATAGACGAGTTAAAAGAAAAAGAATTTAAAACCTTGTATGCCGAGGAATTAGCAACCAAAGATTTTGTTCGTGATTGTCAGTTAGAAACGGACTTGGAAATAATGATACCAGATGATTATATTACTAATATAGGAGAACGACTAAGTATTTATAGGAGCTTAGATAATGCTGAATCTGAAGAGAAATTAGAGGAATTAAAAGAGGAATTGATTGATCGTTTTGGAGAAATACCAAAATCTACCCAAGAGTTATTTAATGCAATTAAGTTAAGGTGGATTGCCAAAGACATTGGGTTGGAAAAGTTGATATTAAAACAGCAGAAATTGATTGGTTATTTTATTGCCAATCAAGAATCGCTTTATTACCAATCATCTAAATTTACTAAAGTTTTAAAGTACATACAAGAAAACCCGAAAGCTTGCCAGATGAAAGAACGAAATGACAAGTTAACCTTAGTTTTTGAAAACGTGAGTAATGTTTCTGCTGCTATTGGTTTGTTAAAACCGATTGTAAATAATAAAGTTTCAGAAACAATTTAAATCATTTTGTAATGATCTATTTTTTCAGCGTGTTAGGTGTTAAATTGATTAATATTTTTGAATTGGATAGTCAAAATTTTAATTGCATTTTAATTTTCAAGCAACAAAACGTCAAAGAGTCTACTTATTACTAAAAGAACTACAAATTTCTTCAAAGTTTTTTCTAAAATAGGTTGGGCACGTTTATTTATAATTCTATTATTCTCACAATATTCAATATTGCAAAAATCAATCCGATTATACCGAGTATCCCTAAATATTTTAATTTTTCATTAATATCTTTTAGAAAGAAAAAAAATAAGAAGAATGAGAAATACATTAAATCGTATGGATTATGAGAGAAAAATCCTTTAAACCCTATTAAGCCAACAAGTCCTGTAATTCCAATAATTACTGTAGCCTTTCTTTTAAGGTCTTTTTTCTCTTGATTTCCAATTTTTTTATATTTTTATATTTCCTAAGATATTTGTTGGTTTAAATACAACTTATATCTGCATCAAACGAAGTTAACATTTTTTAAGAAGAAAGTCAAGTAGCTATTTGTTATATTTGAATGATATCAAGATTAAAAATTTATGAATAATCCTTATGTAGTTATCATTTTAGCCAGTTTGTTAATTGTGTTCTCTTACATTTTCACACAAATATCTAAATGGACCAAAATACCTTCAGTTATCTTTTTAATTGGTACTGGTGTTGGTGCCCAGTTTGTTGTTAAATCTATGGGTATGGAAATACCGAACCTAAGTCAACATTTAGGATTGTTAGGTATAATTGGTTTAATGATGATTGTTCTGGAAGGAGCACTGGATATTAAAATTCATCGTAACAAATTGAAAACAATATTAGCTGCTTTTGCTACTTCGGTTATTATCCTGGGGGCTACCAACTCATTAATTGCGTGCATCCTCTACTATGCACAGTCGTTAGATTTTATGACAGCATTTTTTTACGCCATACCACTTTCTGTAGTAAGCAGCGCTATTGTAATACCAAGTGTACATACTCTGATCCCTCGTAAAAAAGAGTTTATGATTTTAGAGGCGACACTTTCAGATATATTTGGAATTATGCTCTTTGAATTTTGGATCATTGAACCCAATATTGGACAAACCCATTTTGAGGCTATTTCTTGGAACATTCTAATTTCAGTTGGTGTTTCTGTGGCGTTAAGTTACTTTTTAGTGTATATTTTTCTTAAAATTAAAACAGAGATTAAATTCTTTTTGTTCTTGGCAATTTTAGCGTTATTATTCTCGATAGGAGAGTACCTCCATTATTCTGCTTTGATTATTATTCTGGTTTTTGGTTTGGTATTAAACAATACACATGCCTTTTTTAAAGGGTTTTTAAAGAAATTGATTGACCCCGAAAAAGTAAAAGAAATTCGACATGAGTTTGTTATTATAACCAATGAATCATCTTTTTTAATTAGAACATTCTTTTTTGTGGTGTTTGGATTAACTATGAATTTAGATGGATTGTTTAATGCTCGTGCAATTGCTATTGCCTGTTTGGTAATGATGGTTATATTTTTAACCCGAGCATTGAACTTAAAAGTGTTTATTAAGAGTACCATTTTTCCTCAAATGTTAATTGCTCCCAGGGGGTTGGTAACCATATTGTTGTTTCAAAAAATAGTAGAACATTATAATATTATCCCTTTTAGTGAGGCTATTTTAGCATGGGTAATTATTGGAACTAACCTTATTATGATGATAGGTTTAATTTCAAGTGGAAGTTCAGAAGAAGATATGCTAAGAATTAATGCCACAGATGGTTCTTCTACAGATATAGATTACGATGGTGAAAATTTAGATAGAACAGAGAATAAAGAATAGAGACATTAGACTAAAAACTAAACGCCAAAAACCAAACACTAAAGGCTAGAATAATTACATTTGTTTTCTAAAATTTTTACCATGAGGTACCAAGCAATAGACAATTCACTATACGCTAAGAACAGAGCAAATTTCGTTAAGCATTTAAAGCTAAAATCGGTTGCGGTTTTTAATTCAAACGATCTAATGCCAACCAATGCCGATGGGGTAATGCCTTTTCGTCAGAATAATGATTTGTTGTATTTAAGCGGGGTAGATCAAGAAGAATCTATTTTGGTAATTTTTCCTGATGCTTCAAATCCAAAACATAGAGAAATTTTATTTGTAAAAGAAACAAGTGAGTTAATTGCTATTTGGGAAGGGGAAAAATTGAACAAAGAAAGTGCAACAAAACAATCAGGAATAAAAACCGTTTATTGGACCTCACAGTTTGAGCAAATATTTCATTCGTTAGTGGTAGAAGCTGAATCGATTTATCTCAATCAAAATGAACATCTAAGAGCCATCACAACAGTAGAAACTTGTGACGATAGATTTAGAAGGGATTGCAAAAACAAATATCCAGATCATAATTATGAGCGATTAGCTCCTATTATGAGAACGCTGAGGCCGATTAAATCTCAGTTGGAGATTGATGTCATGCAACAAGCTTGTGACATTACAGAGAAAGGGTTTAGAAGAATTTTGGATTTTGTTAAACCAGGTGTTATGGAGTATGAAATTGAAGCAGAATTTGCACATGAATTTTTGAGAAATCGTTCTAGAGGATTTGCTTACACACCAATTATTGCTTCTGGATACAATGCCTGCGTGTTACATTACATAGAAAATAATTTAGAATGTAAAGCTGGTGATATTATATTAATGGATGTTGGAGCTGAGTATGCCAATTATGCTTCGGATATGACACGATGTGTTCCAGTAAGTGGAAGGTTTACAGATAGACAAAAAGCTGTTTATAATGCTGTTTTAAGAGTGATGAAAGCTGCTACTGCAATGTTAATTCCGGGAACAAATCACGATGAGTACCATGAAGAAGTTGGTAAACTGATGGAATCTGAATTAATTGGTTTAGGATTGATTGACAAGACGGATGTTGCCAATCAAGATAAAGCCAACCCATTGTATAAAAAATATTTTATGCACGGAACTTCCCACCACATGGGATTAGATGTCCATGATATAGAAAATAGAACGACTGCTTTTGCAGAAGGTATGGTGTTGACTGTTGAACCCGGGATCTACATTAGAGAAGAGAATTTAGGAATTCGTTTGGAAAATGATGTATTGATTACTAAAGATGGTCAGCAGGATTTAATGAGAAACATTCCTTTAGAAGCAGAAGAAATAGAAGATTTAATGAATTAACTCATCGTTGTATTGTCATTCCGATTGTAGCGACAAAGGAGCGAAACAGAGGAATCTTTTGAAATAGAACTTTTATGGTAAATGCAACATAACTATTTTATTTATATCACAACAAACCCAAGCAAAACAGTTTTATATACTGGTGTTACAAATGATTTGAAAAGAAGATTGTTTGAGCATAAGGAGAATAAGGGCGTTGATAAAACATTTGCTAGTAAATTTTACTGTTATAATCTACTTTACTATGAACATTTTGCTAATATTGAACATGCAATAGAAAGAGAAAAGCAAATAAAAAATTGGTCTAGGAAAAAGAAAGAAAATTTAATTAACAAAGAGAATTCAGGTTGGCATTCTCTTAATGATGAGATATTTAGTGTTTAAACAACAAGATTCCTCCACTTCGGTCGGAATGACAAGGTAAATTGAAAGAACAATTAATACAATTTAAGAGTATTAAAGTTGCTTTTACTGATGAAGGTAAAGGAAAAGCTATAGTTTTTCTACATGGTTTTTTAGCAGCTAAAGAGATGTGGAATCCTTTTGCTACAACACTTTCAAAAACACAACGTGTTATTACCATTGATTTACTAGGACATGGAAATACTAATTGTTTAAGCTATGTGCATACAATGGAAGAAATGGCTGAAGCAGTTGAAGCAGTGTTGCGTTATTTAAAATTACGTAAATATTTTTTGGTTGGACATTCGTTAGGAGGTTATGTGAGTTTAGCAATGGCTGAAAATAATCCAGATAATATAAAAGGGTTGGTAATGTTTCATTCAACAGCTAAAGCAGATAACAAACAGAAAAAAGCAGATAGAGGAAGGGCAATCAAAGTAGTAAAAAGGAATACTAAAATCTTTATTAATGAAGCAGTGCCTAATTTGTTTAACACTAAATATAAGCCGTATAAAAGAGGAATTACCCAAATTAAGAAATTGGCGTTGAGTACTTCTAAACAAGGAATAGTAGCTGCTTTGGAAGGAATGAAAATCAGATTGGACAGAGAAATTATTTTAAAATTTGCTCCATATCCTGTGTTGTATATAATAGGCGAAGAAGATAAGATTTTACCATTTAAAGATTTAATTGATCAAGCCAAGTTGCAAGAACATGGAAAATATTTGTTACTCAAAAAAGTTGGCCATATGGGGTTTATTGAGGCAAAAAAAGAAAGCTATAAAGCGATAAAGAAATTTGTCTTAGAGAATTAAGTTCTATTTATTGTTGAATTCAGACATTGTTCTGCCTAAACCAATTGTTCCAAAACTTTTAATCACTTGAGTTGTTTTTTCAAGTCGTTCAGAAAGTTGTTCTTGTTCTTCAGGGGCAAATTCTCCTAATACATGGTTAATTTGTTTTCCCTGAACAAAATCGCTACCAACACCAAAACGTAAACGAGCAAAATTGTTATTACCCAACACTGTTATAATATCTTTTAAGCCATTGTGACCACCATCACTTCCCTTTCCTTTTAAACGTAACGTTCCAAAGGGTAAAGCAATGTCATCCGTTATAACCAAAAGGTTTTCGAGTTTAATTTTTTCCTTTTGGATGTAATAGTTAAGAGCTTTTCCACTTAAATTCATAAAAGTAGAAGGTTTTAAAAGAATAAAAGTTCTTCCTTTAAATTTAAGGGTGGCGGTATCACCCAACTTATTAGTTTCAAAAAAAACAGTGGATGATTTAGCTAAAGCATCCACTATTTTAAAACCTATGTTATGTCGAGTATTTTCGTATTCAGAGCCAATGTTGCCCAGTCCTACAATTAAATACTTCATAATTGTAATTATTCAGCAGGAGCTGCCTCTTCCTTTTTAGCTTCTCCTTCACTACCTTCAGCAGCAGGTTTATCTCCGTCTTCACCTTTTTCAGCTTGAGCTTTTTCGTACTCAGCTCTTTCTTCGTCAGACATAGCTTCTAAATCTACTTCTTCTTCCTCTTCATCCTCAATAACAGCTCTACTCATCTTAACAGCTACAACAACAGCGTTATCAGCCCCTAAGAATGTAAGTCCCGGATAATCGATTTCTCCAACTTTGATAGATTGACCAATTCTTAATTCAGTAATATCTATTTCAATATTTTCTGGAATTGCAGATGGTAAACCATTAATTGCCAATATTTTTTTAGCAGTTCTTAATGTACCACCGTTAGCAATACCTTTAGATCTTCCTGTAAGTTTTACTGGAATTTTTACAGTGATTGCTTTATCTTCGAATACTTCTAAAAAGTCAACGTGTAGCA
>JAJCYN010000526.1 GCA_029262915.1 Flavobacteriales bacterium | reverse complement strand
ATAGGGTTGCCATATAATAAATCCTTATGCATTCTGCCTTCTTTTTGTGGTATATATGTTTTAACTATTTTCTTCCTATCAAAATCATATATCAGATAACCGCCGTATATAAATCCAACACTCTTGTCAATTCTGGAAATTACGTTGAACTGCTTTTCTAGTTTATCCGATAGCCATATATCGTCATCATCTAAAAAAGTTATCCAGGTCCCCGTTGCATTAAAAATACCAGTATTGCGAGCACCTGCTCCTCTTTTTGTTCGATTATTCACTATATACTTGATACGATCATCTTTCAAAAGCGAATGCACAACCTCTGCTGTGTTGTCCGTTGAACGATCATTAACTATAATTAATTCAAAGTCTTGGAATGTCTGATTGAGGACACTCTGAACTGCTTCCTTGAGAAATTCAGCCCTATTATAAGTTGGAATAATTACTGTAAAAAAAGGTGTATTTTGCATTGAAAATATTATGTGTATTTATTCGATATTAACACTAATGAAAGTTATATCATGAATACATACTATCAGTTATTATATCGGTGACGAATTATAGGGAAAATCAACATCTTGAATAAATTATTCAATTGAGTAACTGTCAAACTATACTTGAAGCTTTTCAACATATTGGATAAACAATTATTATGTTCACTATTCATCCAACAACAGTACGAAAGATTTGAGAGATTCTCCGCAATGGTTTTATTTAATAGCTTGCTTTCATCAGAGGAGAGACTCAAGACCTTTAAATATTTTGTATATAAATATATGTTTGTTTCTAATAGCTTTTGTCTGTTATTTGCATCGACGGCGTTGTAAATATTCGATGCATGTTTGTGTAAAATAAATACCACATTCTCATGCATCGCAAAAACAGCAGAGTTTTGCTTAATAAGATTAATAGCGAAATCACGATCCTCGGCAAACATTATTGCTTCATCAATAAGTACACCGTCGATAGATGATTTTCTAATTATCGAGCTCCCAAAGTGAAAAAAATTTGACTGTATTATTGCCTTAAATAAATTATCCTGTAATATTTTAATGCCAGGGGCTAATTGTTTAAACTGTAATGTGTTTAATATCTTCTGTTGATCAAAGAAATTAAATAAATGTTTGCCAGTTGCTAATTCAACAATACTAAAGTTTCCAAAAAGAACATCAATTTCATTATTATCATTAAGAATTTTCAATCCTTTTGCTAAATGACCGTCTAACCAAATATCATCAGAATCCAGGAAAGACAGATATTCACCGGAAGACTTTAGAATACCGGTATTCCTGGCTCCTGAGGGACCTTTTGAGCGTTCATTATGGCAGTAGATTATATTAGGATATTTCTCCTTCAAAGAATGTACAACTTCTTGTGTATTATCGGTCGATCGGTCGTCTACTATTATAATTTCCGTGTTCTCATATTTTTGATCTATAATACTCTTCACTGCATTTTGAAGAAAGTTTGCCCTATTATAGGTTGGTATAATAACGCTTACTATTTTTGTATTTTTGTATGCCATATATTTTTATATTTAATTAGTGAGTAAATGACTTAATTTTTGAACTTCCTTTTCAATATTGAAGTCCTGTTCTATTATGGTTCTCCCTCTCCCCCCCATATGAGATTTATCTGCAGGTGAGAGTCTTAAAATACTTTCCATTGCTGCTGCAAGTTCTTCTGAATTGCGTGGTTCAACTAATAACCCTGAAACGTCATTTATAAGTTCAGGGATACCTGAGACTCGTGTAGAGATGACAGGGGTTCCCATTGCCATTGCTTCCATTAAAGATACAGGGATGCCATCCTGTATTCCTCTTTTTTCTGTCACACAGGGTAGTACAAAAAGGTCGCAACTTTTCAGAGCCTTCATGACTTGTGACTGATCTCTGGAACCCACTAATTCTACGGTCCCCTCTAAATTAAAATTTGAAATCAGACCCTCTAAAATAATCCTTTCTTTTCCTTCTCCTATAATGGTACATATGAATTCAATTTTAGTGTTTTCTTTTAAAATATGACATGCTTTAACAAGATACTCAAACCCCTTATGTTCAACAAGTCTCCCTATAGACAAAACATTTAATTTCGTACTATGAGGAACTTTGACAGAGGGGGTAAATGCTGATACATCAATCCCGCAGTGAACAATTTTGATCCTTTCCGGATCAAGAGCTGGGAATTGTGTTAATACATAATTTTTATTATACTCTGAAATGCAGATAGCATATCTTGCATTACGAAATTTATCTTCCAATACATCTGCCAATTTCGGGATGAATATATCATGGGCATGAACTGTGAAGCTGTAAGAAATGTTCGTATACATCGAAATAAGCAGGGCATATGTGCAGGAATCAAGCGCGAAGTGTACATGAACATGGTTAATGTCAGCTTTTAATAATTCCTTCGCATAAAAAACCGATAGCACAAACATTGCAAATACTTTTCTTCCTGCTCTCAAGGTAAACCCAAATGCTTTTGTATATTTGAGGGGATTTTTTAGAAAAGAACCTAAATGAAGTCCTAATATCCGAATCCAGGGTTTGTTCTCTGTAAATTCACTGAGTGACGGTAAGTAGGTCACATTTTTCATAAGTTTTTTTGTGTCACTGTGTATGACTTCACTGCAAGTAAGATTTGCTGAATTCTGCCGGGCAAAAACTGTAATATGATTTTGCTGTTTTTGCATTTCAAGAATCTCACGCACAATAAAGGTTTCAGACAGTACCGGGAAAAAGTCCAACA
>JAJCYN010000525.1 GCA_029262915.1 Flavobacteriales bacterium | reverse complement strand
CCAGTCGTATTAACCAGTAGCATAAGTGCCAGTACCAATGTAGATTGTAACGGGAACAATACAGGAGCAGCGACCGTAGTTCAAGCAGGAGGAACAGCAGGCTATACCTATTCTTGGAATACTACACCAGTTCAAACTACCGCGACAGTAACAGGCTTATTAGCAGGGAATTATACCGCTACCGTAACCGATGCCAATGGATGTCTTTCAACAGCCAATGTAACGATCACCGAACCAGGAGTATTGACACTCAGTTTAAATTTTCCTTCACCTGTTTGTATAGGTAATACAGCTACAATAGTGGCTACTGTCAATGGAGGAGCACCTGTATATAATTACAATTGGAGTACTGGAGGAGTAAGCTCTTCAGAATCAGTTATTATATTATCTGATACTACAATTGGGTTACTTATTACAGATGCAAATGGTTGTTTAGTTTCTAATTCTGCATTTATTCAAATGTTACCTCTTCAAGATGCTACTATTACACCTGCTGGACCGTTTTGTTTAAATGCTACAATGACCATTTTAACAGCTGTTGATGGTGGAGGTATTTGGAGTGGTTTAGGTATTGTTGATCCTATAAATGGTGTGTTTGACCCAAATTTATTAAATGCGGGGTTTCATCAGATAACTTACGGAATACCTGGATTATGTGGAGATACTAATGTGACAACTATTCAGATTTTAGATACTGCACAATTATCTTTAATATCAAAAGATGCTAGTTGTCCTGAGAAACCAGATGGCGAAATTAATCTTACCACATTAGGAGGACAAATCCCTTATTCTTATTTATGGAATAATGGAGAATTAACAGAAGATCTTATTAATCTTTCTGCTGGGATATATTCTGTAACAGTTATGGATAATAATGGTTGTACTTCACTAATTTCTACATCGATAAACGATTCTATAAACGTTTGCGAACCTGATGTTTTTGTTCCAAATATATTTACTCCTAATGGAGATGGAATGAATGATGTCTTTACTGTCGTGGGTAATAATATACAATCTGTTGATGCAAAAATATTTAATAGATGGGGAGAACAAATCCATTCATGGAAAACAAAAAAAGGATTTTGGGATGGAAGAACTTTATCTGGGCAAATAGTACCTGATGGAACCTATGTTTACATTATTAAAATAGAAAAATTAAATGGATCTCTTTTTGTTTTAAAGGGTGGGATAACAAAAATGAAGTAGTGGTAATAAGAAATAATTATTACTATTAATCTTTGATGTAAATTCCTACGAGGAGAATTATAAAATTTAGAAGAAGTAGTTAAAATTTCATAGGAAAATTTCAGTTTTTTAATATAATTTATTTTTTATGCTGATGAATATCATTGTTATTAGCAATAAAATCCCTTATCTTTGGCTATAGGTTTGTAAGATGAAAAAAGTTTTTTCAGTCATATTAAGTTTAGTTATTCTCGTTACTTCAATGGGATTTACGGTTTCTTCTCATATTTGTGGGGGGAAAAGGGTGAAGACTGAGTTTGGGTTAACAACTATTGATGTTTCTTGTGGAATGGAAAAAAAAGTGAGTAGTTGTGCTTCAGAAGAACAAATGAAGCCGAATTGTTGTAAAGATGAATTTCAATTAATACAGATAGAAGAAGATTACACACAACAATTAACTAAAATTAATTTCTCTTTAGACTTTTTTATTGCTTTTGCTACTTCTTATATTGAGTTACTTCATAATGAGACTACTGAGATTGATTTTTTCACAGATCATTCACCACCACCTTTAATTAGAAATATTCCTGTACTCGTACAGTCCTTTCTTATTTGATTTTCTTTAAAAAAAAGTGTCAGGTCGATTGTCTTGCTGTAGCAAGATGTATCGAGAACAACTTTTTGAAAGGAAATCATTTATTCTCGATATAATTCCATTCGTACCTCTTAGAATTACTCGAATTGACAATGATTTTTTTACCCAAGTTAAAAACTTGTAAACGTTCAACTTTACAACTTTCAAACTAAAAATTATGTTAAACAAAATAATTAAGTACTTTCTTGAAAATAAGCTCATTACCTTGCTTTTGCTTGGAGCGCTAATAATGTGGGGAATTTCCACTGCTCCTTTTAATTGGGATAGTTCTATAATACCCAGAGACCCAGTACCAGTTGATGCTATACCTGATATTGGTGAAAACCAACAAATCATTTATACCGAGTGGGCAGGTCGTTCCCCACAAGATATAGAAGACCAAATAAGTTATCCGCTGACTACAGCTTTATTAGGTATTCCAGGAGTAAAAACCATTCGTAGTAACTCCATTTTTGGGCTATCAAGCATCTATCTAATTTTTGAAGATGATGTAGAATTTTATTGGAGTAGGACACGAGTGTTGGAAAAATTAAATTCTTTAAAAAGAGGGTTGTTACCTTCAGAGGTTTCCCCAACATTAGGACCAGATGCAACAGCACTCGGGCAGGTATATTGGTATACTTTAGAAGGACGAGATAAAGATGGAAATCCTTCTGGTGGATGGGACCCTCACGAATTAAGAACCATTCAGGATTTTCAAATAGCCTATGCATTAACTTCTGTAAAGGGTGTTTCAGAAGTAGGTACAATAGGTGGTTTTGTAAAAGAATATCAAGTAGATATTGACCCAAATGCGATGAAAGCTCATAATGTTACAGTAGCTCAAATTATGAAGGCTGTAAAAAAGAGCAATTTGGATATTGGTGCAAGAACCATTGAATATAATAAAGTAGAGTATTTAATTAGGGGCTTAGGTTACATCCAAAGTCTAAAAGACTTAGAGGAAAGTGTCATCATTTCTAATGATAATGTTCCGATAAGAATAAAAGATGTAGCGAAAGTTGTTTTTGGTCCAGCAACACGTAGGGGAGGTTTGGATAAAGGAGGTTCTGAAGCAGTCGGAGGAGTTATTGTTGCAAGGTATGGAGCTAATCCACTTCAAGTTATTGACCGAGTAAAAGATAAGATAAAAGAGATAGAATCAGGTTTACCAACTAAAACATTGGCAAATGGAACAGTTTCCAAGGTTACTATTGTTCCTTTTTACGACAGAACAGGTCTGATTAAAGAAACGTTAGGAACGTTAGAAGAGGCACTTTCGTTGGAGATGCTAATTGCATTGTTAGTTGTAATTGTATTGGTGTTAAACCTTAGGGCTTCTATCTTAATTTCAAGTTTATTGCCTTTAGGTGTACTGATTACTTTTATAATGATGCGTCAGTTTGGTGTGGATGCTAACATTGTAGCATTGTCTGGTATTGCTATTGCTATTGGAGTAATGGTAGATGTGGGAGTCGTGTTTACCGAAAACATTATTCAACACATAGAATTACCACAGAATGTTGGTAAAAGAGGTAAGGAATTACTAAATGTAATTTATGAAGGAGCTTCCGAAGTGGCTTCAGCAGTAGTTACCGCATTATTTACCACCATTGTTAGTTTCTTGCCCATTTTTGCAATGCAAGCAGCCGAAGGGAAATTATTTACGCCTTTAGCATTTACTAAAACATTTGCAATGTTGGCAGCTTTATTTATAGGCTTATTATTTATCCCAACGTTTGCTCATCTCGTATTTTCTATACAATTTGATAAAGGGAAAATGAGTAAAATATGGAATGGATTATTGATTGTTGCAGGGCTCATTTTTTGGATAGGTTTTGGAAGTTGGTTGTCCATTGCTTTGGTTCTTTTTGGTATAAATAACTTATTAGAACACAAATGGCCAGAAGAGAAACGAAAGTATGTCAACATTATAAACATCATCATTACTTTGTTTGTTGTCATTTATTTTATCACTTCGGTTTGGATGCCATTAGGAGCTCAAAATAGTTTTACTGTTAACCTATTATTTGTAGTAGCAACCGTAGGTGTTATTCTTGGATTTTTGATGCTAATTGTTAAATACTATCAACGTCTATTAACTTGGTGTTTAGAAAATAAATGGAAATTTTTAATGGCTCCAATTTTTGTTGTTCTTTTTGGAATAGTTGCCTGGCAAGGATTTGATAAAGTGTTTGGTTTTATGCCTCAGTTTGCTAAAAATAATTCAGCTTGGACTACCTTATCAGAAGAATTCCCAGGAGTTGGAAAAGAATTTATGCCTTCTTTAAATGAAGGATCATTCTTATTGATGCCAACTACAATGCCTCATTCTGGGGTTTCAGAGAACATAGATGTTATCCGAAAATTAGATAGAAATTTAAATGCAATTCCTGAAGTAGATGTAACAGTAGGGAAATGGGGTCGAGTTAATTCAGCTTTAGACCCTGCACCAGTTTCAATGTATGAAAACATCATTAATTATTTGCCAGAATATATTTTAGATGAGGATGGGAGAAAAGTGAGGTTTGAAGTGGATGGAAATAGTAATTTCTTACTGAAAGGTTTAGAAGTCCTAAGTCCTAAGTCCGAAGAAAATGATTGGGTTTTAGATGATGAAAAAAAATGGGTTTATAATGGAAATGATACCATTTATATAGCTTCAAACTTCCAACTTCGGACTTCCGTCAATGCGAAAAAGAAAATTAAAAATGTTACAAATTTATCGAAGTACTTAGTGGCATCTTCAGATGGAAAATACTTCAGACAATGGAGAGAAGAAATCCAATCTCCCGATGATATTTGGAAAGATGTACTTGAACACTCAAAAATACCAGGTTTGACTTCTGCACCCAAATTACAACCGATAGAAACTCGTTTAGTAATGTTGGCAACTGGAATGCGAGCACCAATGGGTATTAAAGTTTTTGGTCCAGATTTAGAAACCATTGAAAAAGTAGGCTATGATATTGAAAGTATTTTAAAACAAGTTCCTAGTGTAGAAGCTTCGGCAGTATTTGCAGATAGAGTAGTTGGTAAACCTTATTTAGAATTAAAAATTAACAGAGAAGCCATTGCTCGTTACGGATTAACCATAGAAGATATGCAAAAAGTAATAGGAGTTGCTATTGGCGGTATGCCATTGACTACAACTGTTGAAGGACGGAAACGATTTCCTGTTCGAGTACGATATGCAAGAGAATACAGAGATAATCCTGAAGATTTGAAAAATGTATTAATACCTACACCATCAGGAGCTCAAATCCCTTTAGAAGAATTAGCAGACATTAATTATGTAAGAGGCCCTCAAATGATAAAAAGTGAAGATACTTTTTTGGTTAGTTATGTTATTTTTGATAAAAAAGAAGGTTATGCAGAAGTTGATGTTGTAGAGGATGCTCAAGCTTTATTAGAAGAAAAAATAGAATCAGGAGAATTTGTACTTCCTGGAGGAGTGAGTTATCGATTTACAGGAAATTATGAAAACCAAGTTAGAGCAACCAAACGATTAATGCTCGTTGTACCTATATCACTAGTAATCATTTTCTTGATTTTGTATTTTCAGTTTAAATCGGTTGTTACTACATCAATGATTTTTAGCGGATTATTAGTGGCTTTCTCAGGTGGTTTTATTATGCTTTGGATGTACAGTCAACCTAGTTTTTTAGACTTTTTTGTAGGAGGGATTAATCTCAGGGATTTATTTCAAGTGCATACAGTTAATCTAAGTGTTGCCGTTTGGGTAGGGTTTATTGCACTTTTTGGAGTAGCAACCGATGATGGAGTTTTAATGGGGACTTATCTAACACAACTTTTTGAAAAAGAAAAACCAGATACGAAAGATAAAGTAAAAGCAACCGTATTGTTAGCTGCATCCAAAAGAGTTAGACCAGCAGTACTAACAACAGCAACAACCATTATTGCATTAATTCCAGTGTTGACTTCGCAAGGAAAAGGTTCAGATATAATGGGACCAATGGCAATTCCATTATTTGGTGGAATGTTAATTGAAGTCTTAACAATGTTTATTATGCCTGTACTGTACTGTATGTGGCAAGAAGGGAAAGTTAAAAGAAATAAAATAGATATATCTGTAGAAATAAAGTAGAGACAAATGGAGAAAAAGAAATATATAGAATTAAAAGATTTAGAAGTTTATCAGTTATCGAGAGAACTCTCTAAAATTGCGTGGGAAATTTATTCATCAATGAATTATGAACAGAAGAAAATTATTGGAGACCAGTTTATTCGTTCTACTGATTCTGTTGGAGCAAATATTTCCGAAGGATATGCTCGGTTTCATTATTTAGATAAAGTTAAATTTTATTTTTATTCAAGAGGTTCGTTGTCTGAAGCTGTCGAACATTGGTCTGAACTGATGTTAGAACGAAATATAATTACTCAGGAAGTTTTTGATGAGATTAAAGAAATACACACTCCTTTAGAAGTAAAGCTCAATAACTTCATTAAAACAACTTACAACCAAAAGAAAAAATAATGAAAACGCTAACAATATATTTCTATTTATTTCTATTTATTTCTAGCTTTTCAGTAGATGTGAGTGCTCAAGAAAAATTAGATGATTACCTAAAAATAGGAGCAGAAAATAATCCTGGATTAAAAGCAAAATTTGCTGAGTATAATGCAGCTTTAGAAAAAGTTCCACAAGTAGGAACATTACCAGATCCAACAATTTCATTTGGATATTTTATATCTCCAGTTGAAACTAGGGTTGGGCCACAGCAAGCTAAATTTGGTATTATGCAAATGTTTCCTTGGTTTGGAACACTGAATGCAAAAGAAGATGTAGTTATTCAACGTGCTAAAGCAAAATATGAACTCTTTGAAGAAACAAAATCGAAATTGTTTTTTGATATTAAATCAGCTTATTTCAATATATATGTTGTTCAAAAAGGGATTACTATAACCAGAGAAAATATATCCATATTAAATACTTTTCAGCAATTAGCTTTAATTAAAATAGAAATAGGAAAATCGTCTGCTGTTGATGAAATGCGGGTGGAGATGGAAATTAATGAGTTGAAAAATCAATTGGCTTATTTATTAGATACCAAATGGGTTTTAGAAGTTAAGTTCAATAAACTGTTAAATCAACCTGTAGAAAGTTCTATTGTTATTCCTGATGTGTTGTGGGATAAGAATTTGGAGTTATCTAAAGAAAATTTACTTGATAGTATTACTAGTCAAAATCATATTTTAAAACAATTAGAATATAAACTAGCTTCATTTCAAAAACAAGAAATTGTAGCTAAAAAAATGGGTTCGCCAAAACTTTCTGTTGGAGTTGATTATGTTATTGTTGGTAATAGCAGTAATCCTAATTTAGGAAGTGAAAATGGAAAAGATGCTATTCTATTTCCCAAAATTGGCATTTCCATTCCATTATATCGGAAAAAATACAAAGCAATGGTTAATGAAGTTTCATTTAATATAGAAGCCACTCAATTTAAAAAGACAGATAAACAAAATCAATTGGTCATTTTATTTGAAAAAGGATACAAAGATTACCAAGATGGAGAACGCAGAATTGTATTGTTCAACAAACAGTTAAAATTGGCTGAAAAATCGTTGTCAATTCTGTTAACTTCTTATTCAAATAATGGGGAAAATTTCGAAGAAGTGTTACGAATGGAGAGAAAAGTATTAAAATATGCACTTGAATTAGATAAAGCCAGGACAGATAAAAATGCCGCTGTTGCTTTTGTTAATTACCTTTTAGGTAAATGAAAAATTAAAAGTGAATAATGAAAAATAAAATTATGGGAAAGAATGTATTGAAAGACAAAAGTTACTCATTTGCAATTAGAATTGTACAATTATATAAACACTTATCTGAAACTAAGAGAGAATTTGTACTTAGCAAACAAGTGTTAAGAAGTGGAACCTCTGTTGGAGCACTAATTCGAGAAGCTGAATTTGCTCAATCTAAAAAGGATTTTATTTCTAAAATGAGTATTTCTCTTAAAGAAGCAAATGAAACAAGCTATTGGATTGATTTATTTAAAGATACTTCTTTTTTAACAATTGATGAACATAGTAGCTTGAGTGAAGAGATAAAAGAATTGATAAAAATATTGGTATCAACAGTCAAGACAGCTAAACAAAATTTATAATCAAATGGATGAACGAATTAGATGATTTTTCACTTTTCGTTTTTCATTATTAATTATTTGAAATGATGAAAAATATACTAAATAATAAATGGATTTTGATGACACTAGTATTAGTTATTGGAATTGTATTAGGAAGGTTTATGTTTGGAGGGGGATCTTCTTCTAATCACGAGCACGAATCCTCTCTCCTTCGGGGAGACCAAGAGGGGCAAGAACAAATCTGGACTTGTTCTATGCATCCTCAAATACGAAAAGACGGTCCAGGACAATGTCCAATATGTGGAATGGATTTAATTCCTATAGACAATTCAATGGCAAACGAAGAAGTTTTACCAGATGAAGTGCCAATGTCCGCTTCAGCTATGAAATTAGCTGAAATACAAACCTATGTGGTTAAAAAAGAAAAACCAGAAAAAGAAATTCGATTACTCGGAAAAGTAAAAGCAGATGAACGCTTAGTTTATTCACAAGTAGTTCATTTTCCTGGCCGGATAGAAAAATTGTTTATCAATTTTACAGGAGAAAAAGTGTTTAAAGGTCAAAAATTAGCAACTATTTATTCAGCTGAATTAATTACTGCTCAGAAAGAACTATTTGAAGTATTAAAAGACCAATCGACCAATCCGGCTTTAGTGAAAGCAGCTCGAAACAAAATAAAACAATGGAAATTTACTGACAAACAAATTGCGGATATCGAAAAATCAGGAGAAGTTCAAACAGAAGTAGATATATTATCTGATTATAGCGGATATATAATGATGAGAATGGCATCCGAAGGAGACCACGTTAAAAAAGGGCAAAAATTATTTGAAGTTACTGATTTAAGTAGAGTGTGGTTACTTTTTGAAGCTTATGAAAATGATTTACCGTGGGTAAAATTAGGAGATGAATTAGCGATAGAATTGAAATCAGTTCCTGGAATAACATTTAATGAAAAAGTAGCCTTTATAGACCCATTTATTAACCCTAAAACAAGAGTTGCTTATGTTAGAATTGAATTACGGAACCCTAAAGGACTATTAAAGCCCGATATGTTTGCTAACGGAATAATTAAATCCAAACTACCCATAAAAGAAGAGGTAATTTTAGCTCCTAAATCGGCAGTACTATGGACAGGAAAACGGGCTGTTGTTTATGTTAAACTACCTAACAGAGAACACAATTCATTTATTTACCGAGAAGTTATTTTAGGAGAAGATGCTGGTGATTTCTATATTATTAAAAAAGGCTTAGAAGAAGGAGAAGAAATTGCAACCAATGGTGTGTTTAAAATTGATGCCGCAGCACAACTCGCAGGTAAAAAGAGTATGATGAACCCTACTGGAGGGAAAGTTTCAACTCAACATAATCACAGTGATATGGAGAATATAAATTCTACTCAAAATAAGGAAATAACAAAAGCTCAATTTAATGTAAAAGGCAATTGCGAAATGTGCCAAGAAGTTATCGAAAAAACGGCTAATTCAGTTTTAGGTATACAACACGCTTCCTGGAATAAGGATACAAAGATATTTACAATGCATTTTAATGAGAAGAAAATATCAGTAGAAGAAGTTTCAAAAGCTATAGCAAATGCTGGTTATACTACTGAATTTGATAAAGCAAACGATTCAGCATATCAAAATTTACCAAGTTGTTGTCAATATAAAAAGTAAATAATTGTATAAAAAAATAAAAATTATGAAAACATTGTATAAAAGTAGTTTACTCCTTATTAGTTTGTTTATTCTTACTCAGGGGAGAGCTCAAGATGTATATCGTACTCAAGATGGACATATGATAATAACAGCCATTTCGGCCGATACTATTTTGAAGCTAACCACTAAAGAGTTACTCGTTTTATTGGACTATGAAGATGCTCGATTTAAGATGAAGATGGATAAATCTACCTTTTATACTGACAATGATTCATTGGATAAGAAATTGGCTTTAATGAAGTATGAAATAATTGAATTTAATGGGAAATTAGATATAGAATACATTAACACCAACGGACATCCGCCATTAGATTTTGAAGTAGAAGGAGTTATTTCTACCAATAACCACATCATTAAAGGAACAGGTCACTTAGAGCATATTTCTAGCAGAGGAAGAATTTCGTGTTTATTAACCCTAAAATTTAACATAAAAAAAGATGACTTAGGGTTAAAGATTGAAGGCTTAAACTTAAAAGATGATATTCAAATTGAAATTGTTCAAGTCATATTAAATAAATCATAAGACCAATAAAATAAATTATAAACCATAAAAATCAAACAAAATGAGAAAATCAATTTTAACAATAGGAACAGCAATGCTATTTATCGTGGGAAGTGCAACATTTATAGGTTGTGGAAATGATGAGCATCACGATGGTGAACATCATCAACATAATGAAGATGAGGAACACCATAAAGATATGGGTCACAATGAGGATATAGAACATAACGAGGAGATGGGAATGGAAGAAGGAGAACACGAACATATGCAATATCAATGTCCAATGAAATGTGAAGGAGATAAAATGTATGAAGAAGAAGGAGATTGTCCAAAATGTGGAATGGATTTGAAAGAAGTAGAATAAATATATAAGTACTCCTTGCTAACCTCAATTAAATGTAAAGAATGTTCTATCAAAAACATATTCTCGATACAGTTTTACTACATAAAACCACTCAAACTGACAATGATTCTCTACATTAGAGTTCCTAAGTAAAGAGTACTTTAAAAATTAATATATTTATGAATGTTTAGCTCAGAAATAAAAACACTAAAATCACTTAACAGCCATCTATTAAAACTGGTAGAACGGAAACTATGGCTAAAAGTAGTGATTGCCTTATTTTTAGGAGTTGGTGTAGGTATTTTAATGAGTCCAGAAATGGAGTGGGTTCCTACAACTGTATCTCAAATTATAGGGAACTGGTTGGCTTTACCTGGCAAACTCTTCCTTAAATTGGTTCAAATGATTATGATTCCCTTAATCTTTGCATCCATCATTAGAGGTATTGCTAGTAATAACCAAGAACAACTCAAAAAAATGGGCTTAGGTGTTTTAGTCTATTTTCTTTTTACAACTATTATATCCATTATTATAGGAACAGCTGTTTCATTTATTTTCAAGCCAGGTCTTTTAATACATAAAGTTTTAGAAAGTGAACACAAAACAATCACTTCTGATATAGGAACCAATACATTACCAGGTTTAAATGATATTCCCAATTTAATTTCAGAATTATTACCAGGAAACCCTCTGGCATCAATGGTTACAGGAGAAATGTTAAGCATCGTTATCTTTACCATTATTATCGGCATTGCTGTTACTGCTCTTTCAGAAAAAATGTTAAAACCGATAATGACTTTATTAAGTGCCATACAGGAGATCTGTATGACTGTAGTAAAATGGGCAATGAAATTAGTCCCTTTAGCAGTGTTTGGATTAATGGCTCAGTTGAGTTCAAGTATTGGAGTCAACTCACTTACAGGGATAGGATTATATGTAGCAGTCGTATTATTAGGACTTATTATCCTGCTAATAGTATATATACTAATAGTCAGCATCGTTGGTAAAACCAATCCATTTCATTTTCTTAAACAAATAAAAGATGTTCAATTATTGGCTTTTTCTACAACCAGTTCAGCTGCTGTTATGCCTCTATCATTAAAAACAGCAGAAGATAAATTAAAGATAACCCCATCAGTAAGTAACTTTATTATACCCATTGGAGCCACTGTTAATATGGATGGAACAGCCATTTATCAATGTGTTACTACCTTATTTATCGCACAAGCCTATGGGTTGGAAATGAGTTTGTTAAACATCATTTTGGTAATGGTAACTATTGTAGCAGCATCCATTGGTACACCTTCAATTCCTGGAGGAGGAGTGGTAATTTTAGCATCAGTTTTACAAAGTGTAGGAATTCCTACCGAAGGCATCGTTATAATAATAGGTGTAGAAAGAATTTTAGGAATGTTTAGAACTGCTCTTAATGTAACAGGAGATTTAACCGCTTGTATTATTTTCAATAAATGGCACAATAAAGCATCAGAAGCAGAACCATTAGCTGGAAATGCCATAGAATCCACTAAAAATTAACTTACGATATGATTAATAGAGATGATAGCACAATAAATACGAATTGGTATGTAATTACAGGAGGCCCTAGCTCAGGGAAAACAACTGTAATTGATTTGCTTCAAAAAAGAGGTTATCAAACTACTATTGAACACGCTCGACATTATATAGATACACAAAAAACCAACGGAAAAACAATTGAAGAAATAAGGGCTAACAACCAAAAATTTCAGTTAGGTGTGCTAGATATGCAAATTGAACAAGAAGAAGCTATATCTCCTCAAGATATTTTTTTTTTAGATAGAGCCATACCTGATGCTTTGGCTTATTATAAATTTTTAAAGTTGGATTATGATGCAAAGTTGATTGAAGCGATGAAAA
>JAJCYN010000524.1 GCA_029262915.1 Flavobacteriales bacterium | reverse complement strand
GAATGATAGAAAAGATAAGTGGAACGCCCCGGTAAATATGGGGGCACCAATTAATTCTCCTTTTGATGACCTCTTTTTTGTAGAGTAAATTTATTGTCATCCTGAGCTTGTCGAAGGATAAGTCAATAAATAATTCTTTTTAACTTTACACAATGGATTTAAAGGTAACCATCATACAAGCTGATTTACTTTGGGAAAATGTTGACGAAAATTTAGCTATGTTTTCTGAAAAAATTAATGCAATATCCGAGATTACGGATGTAATTGTTCTACCAGAAATGTTTAATACGGGTTTTTCTATGCTCTCGGAAAAGATAGCAGAAACAATGAACGGTAAAACAATAGCTTGGATGAAAAAACAGGCTGAAAAGTCTGATGCTGTTATTACTGGGAGCTTAGTTATTGAAGAAGATAATAAGTATTATAATCGTTTAGTTTGGGCTCAACCGGACGGTGAGTTGCATACTTATGATAAAAGGCATCTGTTTAGAATGGCCGATGAACATAAAAGTTTTAGCTCAGGAAAAAAAAGGCTCATAGTAAACTATAAAGGTTGGAGAATTTGTCCTATGGTTTGTTATGATTTACGTTTTCCAGTTTGGAGCAGGAATTCGTCAAAAGAGGAATCACCTGCTTATGATGTGCTAATTTACATGGCGAACTGGCCTGAAGCTCGAAAAACGCATTGGAGCAAATTGTTGGAAGCTCGGGCTATAGAAAATCAGTGCTATGTAGTCGGTGTAAATAGAGTTGGTGAAGATGAAAATGGATTTTCGTACTCGGGTAATTCTGCGGTTGTTAATTTCATGGGAGAAGCCATTGCTTCTACAGCAGAAAAAATTGAATCTACCGAAACCTGTAGTTTGTCTTTAGGCGAGTTAAACACCTGGCGAGAAAAATTTCCACTTAGTTTAGATGGAGATGAGTTCGAGGTTATTCGTTAACCGTCCAAATAATGTCATTGTCCCAGTTGGCACGAATCTTAATTTCTTTTTCGTAATAGATAACTTTTTCAGGTTGTAATCCTTCCAGGTAATTACCAGTATTCCATTTTTTATCGCTATTGGGATCAATTATTAATTTTAGCTCATAGTCTCCTGGTAGCAAGTATTTGTAAGGCTTAATAATTATGTCTTTAAAATAATGCACTCTAATAAGCTTGTCATTTTTGAACAACTGAACAATATAGTTATCTGAAAAATTAGGGTTAATGTTTAAGTTGATCGTTCCGTAATCGGATTCACTTTTGGTTTTAAAATCAATTTTGATGGTATCGTTTTTTAGACCATAAATGTCCTCAAAAGTACCTGGAGGAATAAACAATTGGTAGTTGGTGTTTTCCTTAAAAGCATAAGTAAAATTAAAATTCCTTGCAGGGTTTTCAACTTCTAAATAGTTTATAAGTACCTCTGTACTATCTTCAAATAATTTTATATTGGAAATAATTTTATCGATAACCGGTCTTGCTGAGTTTATTATTAAATCTTTATTCAGATCAAAACTCCCTTTAAGATTAGTGGAAATTAATAAAGAGGTATCTTTAAATTCACTTCTGTTTAAAATACTAATATCTACAGTATCAATTACATCGCTACCATCCTTTAATTCCAATTCTAAGTTTTCAATTCCTTCTGTTGTGTTTAACCATATTGTTAAACTATCACCAATTTCATTTATTTCTTCAGTGTAAAATTTAGTTTTAAAGTATTGGTTTAATGCTGTAACGGTCAAATTTTCGGTTGGCAAGTTTAAAACGATGTCAATTTTACCATAAGTTTTGTTTTCTGCTTTCAAAACATGTTGTAGGCCATTCTTTTCTTCAAAAAGAAAAACATGATTGTCGTTAAGTGAAGAATCTAACTGAATAATTTCGCTTTTAAAGGCAATGGCCTCATTGGGTAAATCGAATAAATAATTACCGTTAATATCGTTTATAGCAAAAAACTTATACTTGCCATTGGCAATATTGGTAATAGAAAAAATTCCTTCCTTATCGGTTAAAGCTACGTACCTTGGCAAAGTATTTAGGGGAACTGAATCTTCAAATTGATCGTAAAGGAGCACATAAGTGCCCTCTTTTTTAGAAAGATCAAAAGCATTTATTACTGTTCCAGAATACGATAGCGAATCGAGGTAAGTACCCGTTGAAAAAACATATTTGTAATTTGGAAAAACGTTATTTTCCGTAATATCAGAAATGGAATTACCAAAGTTTAGGCTATAAGTTGTGTTTTCTGCTAATTCTCCATTAAGCTTAATGATTAATTTTTTTCCTTTCACTAGAACTTCTGGTGGATTTTCCATTAAAGGAGAAACAATTAGCTGGCTCATAACATTGGTTAATTTAATGTATTCATCAAACTCTATACTAATACTCTTTTCTGAAAAAAGGATGGTTCCGTTTTTAGGTGTACTTTCAACTTCTTTAGGAGGGTCAATATCCTTGTCTCCACCAGTTAGCGGAACCATTTGTGCACAAGAAAGTAACAAGGCTGTCATTGTGAGCAACGAAGCAATCTTGTTGAATAAATGCTTCGACAGGCTCAGCATGACAACTGGGTATTTAGACAAAATGTTATGAGTTGTTTTAAATTCAAAGAAGGGGTTCTATCAATTGTACAATTTTAGATAAGTACTCTTTGTCTATTTCATCAAAATCATTGAGCTGATCACTGTCCACATCAAGTATTAACGCAACTTCTCCATTTTTATTAAGAATTGGCAAAACAATTTCAGATTTTGAATCTGCATTGCAAATAATGTGATCGGGAAACTTATTTACATCAGGGACAATAATAATCTCTTCTTTGTACCAAGCAGTACCACTAACACCTCTCCCAAGTTGAATTCGGGTGCATGCAATTGGCCCTTGAAATGGCCCTAAAACTAGCTCTTTACCCTTAACAAAATAAACACCTACCCAAAGCCAACCAAAACCGTATTTAAGTGCTGACATAATATTAGATAAGCTGGCTATTAGGTCAGTTTCTCCTTGAATTAAAGCAAAAATTTGTGGATAAAGTTCCTTGTATTTTTCTTCTTTAGAAAGGTTATTAGAGATAATAAGTTCTTCTGCCATGACGCAAATATAATCATCCTATTTGCTTTGGGCTTATTTGAGCAATGAAACGTGTCCAACAAACTTATGGTTCACTCCTTGCCAATCTTTCAATTGGATATTGTAAACGTAAACCCCCTGCATTGAGATGTCACTGCCACCTTTGGCAGTTCCATCCCATCCTTTTTCTAAACTCGAAGTTTCATAAATCATTTCTCCCCAACGGTTAAAGATCTGCATGTCAAATTCAGTTATTTCTTCTCCCACTGCGGTAAAAATGTCATTCCTTCCATTTCCATCTGGAGTAAAAGCGTTTGGTATATAAAAGTTGAATTGTGGTTCAATAAGCAACTCCGCCATAATAGTGTCTTGGCAACCATACGTATTACTTGCAATTAACGTGATAATATAAGTACCATCTTTTTCGTAGTTATGAATAGGATTAAATTCATTTGAGACTGCTCCATCACCAAAAGTCCAAGCGTAAAAATTAGCTTCAGTAGAATAATTGCTAAACGTAATTTGAGGGTTTAAAACGGTTGTTTCTTTTGGATCAAAATCAAATTGTGCTATAGGATTCGGGTTTACCGTAATGCTCATATTAGCTTGATCGGAACCGACACAACCTGATGGAGAAGTTATGGTTAAAACTACATTGTAAACTCCGGTTTGAGCGTAAGTTTTAGATGGGTTTTCTTGTGTAGAATTAGTTCCATCACCAAAATCCCAAAAATAGCTCATTCCACTTGGATTTGAATTGTTGTTGCTTAGATTTAGTAAAACACTACCACAAGCAGTTTCAGTTTGGGGTTGCACAGAAACAATTGGTAACGGATTTACATTAACCATAACAGATTCATTAAGTGTGTTGCCACAAACATCGGTAATGGTAACTATATAGTTAGTAGTTGATAAAGGAGCAACCACAAAAGGTCCTTGACCTTGTCCTAACCCGTTATTCCAGCTAAAGGAATAAGCACCTATTCCACCACTAACATTTGCACTAATCAGGTAAGGTGATCCTTCGCATAAGCTAGTGTCGGGTACAACTGATAAATTAACTAAATTGATATCGTTAACTAAAACATTTGCACTGCCAACTGTCCCAACACATCCGTTAGCATCGGTTGCGAAAACTGAATAGGTTGTTGAAGAAGAAGGTATAACCGTTTGGGTTGCTCCAATATTTCCATTGTTCCATTGATAAGTATAATTTCCTGTTCCACCTGAGGCTAATGCAGTAAGGGTTACTGGTTGCCCTGGGCAAATAGTAGCTGAACCTTGAACAGTAGTTGTTATTGTTGAAGGTTCATTAATAAATGTACCTATTGTATCTATACATCCATTGTTATCTGTAACCTCAAGAAGGTGGTACCCTAAGTTTAAATTATTTGCATTAGGTGTTGTTAATGTAGTGCTATTCCATTGATAAGTATAAGGAGATGTTCCTCCTAAAGTGTTGGTTTGAATTGTACCATTACTAAGTCCGTTACAAGTTATATCCGTAAAATTAGTAATAGAAGTAGCTAATTGTTGAGGCTCGGAAATATTAAATTGGGTAATTGCAATACAACCATTTGCATCTGTCATAGTTAATAAATAAATTCCTGCACTTAAATTATTTATAGTAGAATTATTAGGAAAACTATTATTGTTCCAGTTGTAAGAATATGGTATTGTTCCCCCAGTTGAATTAATTGATATTGAACCATCGTTACCATTAAAACAGCTTACGTGTTGTTGATTGTTTAATATAATTGATAATGGTTGAGGTTGTGTTATGGTAACATTTTGAGTAGTAGTACATCCATTATTATCAGTAACAGTAACAGAATAATTACCATTACTTAGGCCAGTTGCTGTGGCTGTATTTTGTGTAGGATTGGTGTTCCATAAATAAGTATAAGAACCCTGCCCTGAAGTTGTTCCTCCATTTGCACTTATTGTTGCATTACCTGTTCCTCCAAAACAAGTTGGATTGCTAACATTAGTTATAGTTGAGGTTAGTTGAGTTGGTTCTCCAATAGTTACACTATCTGTGGTTACACACCCACCATTTGAAATTACTGTAACATAGTAAGTTCCAACTGTTAAATTATTTATGGTAGGCGTAAACCCTCCATTAGACCATGAGTAAACATAAGGTTGTTGTCCTCCATTTACATTAGCTGTAGCAGATCCATCATTACCTCCAAAACAACTAGTATTTATCCCGTTCATATTAATATTTCCGGGGAGAGGGCCTGTTCCAATATTTACTATTGAGGAAGAGATACAACCATTGACATCTGTTACATTAACAGTATATTGTCCTGCTGCTAATCCATTTGCATTAGCATTATTTCCACCATTCGGTAACCATTGGTAAGTATATGGTCCAGTTCCGCCTTGAACCGTTGTTGTTGCACTTCCATTTGATGCTCCACAATTTGCTGGTGTTGAAGTGGTACTTGTTGTAAATCCTGTAACAGTTATACAGAAAGAATAAATTTGAATACCGTTAAAAGGGCAGTTATCATCACTAACTGTTATTGTAAAACAATATGGGTTTGTACTAATATCCGCAATTGTTGGCGTCCAACTAAAATTACCTGTTGGTAGTTGAGCATTGTTGTTTGTAAAACTTGCTGTAGGAATTGCATTGTTCCAATTTAGTGTTACTGTTTGCCCGGCATCAGGATCAAAAGAGGGAACACTAAAGTTTAATGTTGATCCAGCACAAGCATTTGTTGAAAACTGTCCTGTTCCATTAATTCCACTCAAAGAAGGTAAATTGTTGTTACAGACAATCGTTCTCAATTGAATATCTCGTACAATACTTCCAATAAAAATTTCATTTCTCCATTCTTCAATTCTTACTGCTAATACGGTTACTTCTTGTAAAGTGGGAGTCATACAAATATCTCCAGTTAATGGGTTAATAGTAATTGCAGGACTAGAAATCAAAGGTTGTTGAGCAGAGTATCCAGCTAAATAAGTAACGGTTGTTGTCGGACCTGTTGCTGGAGCTATTAGTGAATAATAAAGAGAATCTCCATCAAGATCTATTGCTCCATGGTTAAAACAAGAAGTTTGACCAACACAAGGAAAAGCAACTGGAGGATTTGAAAAGGTCGGAGAATTATTACAGACAAAGTCTAAGTTATTTAACTTGGCCTCTACATAAATATTTTCTCCACCAGGATTATTAATGGTATTAATGGCATTGTTTCTACAACATAATGTAAAGCTAAAAGTCCAATCGTTGCAGCTCATTGGTAGATTTATAATGCCTCTATAAATGTATTCCTCAACACCAGGTAAACTCCCACCATTACAAACAGTTGTCATTGTAT
>JAJCYN010000523.1 GCA_029262915.1 Flavobacteriales bacterium | reverse complement strand
CAGATGCCAAGAACCATGAATACATAGAAGAATCTGGAACAATGAACATTATGTTCCATATTGGAGATACACTAATTACACCAAATTTAGATTACAAAACAACTTTAGATGGTATTACCAGAAATAGTGTTTTAACAATTGCTAGTGAATTAGGTATTAAAGTAGAAGAAAGAAGAGTTGCTGTTAAAGAAGTAATAGAAGCGGCAAAGAATGGAAGTTTAAAAGATGTTTTTGGAACAGGAACTGCAGCTACAATAGCTCAGGTTTCTTCCATTACTCATAATAATGAACGATATGATTTACCTGCTTTAGAAACTAGAACACTTTCTAATGAAATAGGACAGATTTTACAGGACCTTAAAAGAGGTAGAGTGGAAGACACTCACAATTGGATTTATAGAATTTAAGAGAAAATGTATGGAAATAAAAAATCCGAGCATTTGCTCGGATTTTTTATTTGTAGTTGGATAGGCTAATGACAATCCTTTTTTAAGGTTGTTTCTATTGCTAATTCAACAACAGACCATGTTTTAGTAACTCCATCTTCTCCAGTGTGTAATTCACCGCAAACTTCGTTTAATGAAGATACAGCACCTTCTGCACTCCAGTCAACCATATCAATTTCTCCAGTTAGTTTAATAGTAGCATCTTCTACCACGTAATCTAAGGTAGCTTCTTTCTCAATGTTGTTTAATGTTAAGTAAAAAATACATGTTCCATTCTTATCATCTCCAGTAACACTTTTTACTTGGCCCAATATGATGTCAGTTTCAGTCATTGCACCAAAAAATGAGGTTATAATTTTTGCATCTCTGTCTTCATTAGCAGTATTTGTACTTGATGTGGGAATATTAAATTTAATGGTTTCTAAAACATCTGTAATTTTTGTTGATTTTTCTCCAGATGTTACATTTACTCGATCAAATTGACCACCCACAGCCTTTTTTTCTGAAGTTTTAAAAGCAGTCCATCGAACTTGTGCTCCAACAGTTTCATCATAAGAATAAAAACAAATTTCTTCTGTGACAGGTTGTTCGGAATATTCTCCGGATAATTCACTATTTTCTTCGCCACCACAAGAAGTAATTGTAAATGCTGTTATCACAGCAATTGGTAATAATAATTTTTTCATTTTTTAAAAGTTAGATTTGAATAACGAAATTAATGATTTAATAATTACCCCAAAAATGGATAACGATAATCTGTTGCAGGAACAAATGTTTCTTTAATTGTTCTTGGGCTAGTCCAACGTACAAGGTTTAAATATGAACCGGCTTTATCATTAGTTCCAGAACCACGAGCACCCCCAAAAGGTTGTTGACCAACAACAGCTCCAGTTGGTTTATCATTAATGTAGAAATTCCCTGCAGCACCTTCTAAGGCTTTAGTAGCTAAACCGATTGCGTATCTATCTTGAGATAGAATAGAACCTGTTAATGCATATTCGGAAGTCTCATCAACTGTTTTTAAAATCCCTTCAAAATCATTCTCATCATATACATGAATAGTCATGAAAGGACCAAATATTTCTTCACACATGGTTTTGAATTTTGGATCGGTAGTCACAACAACTGTAGGTTCAATAAAGTACCCTTTTGACTTGTCATAATTCCCACCACAGACAATCTCAGCATCATCTCTTGTTTTTGTGTAATCAATATAGTTAGCAATGTTATCAAAACTACTCTCATCAATAACAGCATTAATAAAATTGCTAAAATCTTCAGGAGATCCCATTTTAAAAGAGGCTAAATCTTTTTTAACTTGTTCAATAACTTCTTCAGCAATATTAGATGGTAGATAGGCTCTAGATGCTGCAGAACATTTTTGACCTTGAAATTCAAAAGCCCCCCGTGTAATTGCAGTGGCAACTTCGTTTGCTTTAGCAGATTTATGGGCAACAATAAAATCTTTACCACCAGTTTCACCAACAATTCTTGGATAAGACTTATAAATATCAATGTTATTTCCAATTGTTTTCCAAATATTTTTAAATACACCAGTGGAACCTGTGAAATGAATTCCTGCGAAATCACGATGTTTAAAAATTACTTCACCAGCTTCAGGTCCACTAACGTAAACCAAATTAATAACACCATCAGGAACACCAGCTTCTTTAAATAACTCCATAATTACTTGAGCAGAATATATTTGAGAATTGGCAGATTTCCAAACAACAACGTTACCCATCATTGCCGGAGCTGCACATAAATTGGCACAAATAGATGTAAAGTTAAATGGCGTTAATGCGAAAACAAAACCTTCCAGTGGTCTATACTCCAATCTGTTCCAGACTCCTGGAGAAGATTCGGGTTGTTCAGCATAAATATCAGACATGTATTGAACATTGAATTTAAAGAAATCAATTAACTCGCATGCTGCATCTATTTCTGCTTGAAAAGCATTTTTACTTTGACAAAGCATGGTAGCTGCATTTATTTTTGCTCTATAAGGACCTGCCAGTAAATCAGCAGCCTTTAAAAATATTGCAGCACGATCTTGCCAAGGAGTATTGGCCCATTCTTCACGAGCAGCCATAGCTGCATCAATAGCTTGCTTAACATGAGTAGCATCACCTTTATGGAAATTCCCTAAATTATGCTGGTGATCATGAGGAGGATGCATAGAAACAGTATTACCTGTTCTTACTTCTTTACCTCCAATATGCATAGGAGCATCAATTTGTTTTCCTTTTAATTCAGCATAAACTTTTTGTAATTCTTCTTTCT
>JAJCYN010000522.1 GCA_029262915.1 Flavobacteriales bacterium | reverse complement strand
AACAATAACTTCAGGAACAGTACTCATTCCTACGGTATCAGCACCAATAATTTGTATGTATTTATATTCAGCAGGAGTTTCAAAAGTTGGTCCTGAGAGTGCAGCATAAACTCCTTGTTGAATTTTAATGTTATTTTCAGTAGCTATGTTAAGGACTTGATTTCTTAATTCTTTATCATAAGGTTCACTCATATCGGGAAACCGAGGGCCTAATTCATCAACATTTTTTCCTCTTAATGGATTGTCTGGCAATAAATTAATATGATCTGTAATCAGCATAATGTCACCAATTTCAAAATTGGCATTTACTCCACCACTTGCATTACTTAAAAATAAATTGGTAATTCCAAGAGCTTTCATTACTCTAATTGGAAAAGTACATTCCTGAAGTGAATACCCTTCATAAAAATGGAATCTTCCTTGCATTGCTACAACAGAAACGTTATTTATAGTTCCAAAAACTAATTGACCCGAGTGACCTTCAACAGTAGAAACTGGAAAATTTGGTATTTCTGAATAAGGAATGGCAGTTTCAATTTCAATTTCAGTTGATAGGTTTCCTAATCCTGTTCCTAATACTATTCCTGCGAAGGGAATAAGGTTTGTTTTGCTTTCTAAAAAAGCTTTAGTTTCTTGAATTTTTTGTAACATGTTTTAATATTTGTTTGTCGAATTCCTCTTTATCGTTGCCGTGAAAACATATTTCTATCGGAATATAAAAAATGGGAACATCTTGTAATTGATTTAAAATTTTTGGCAAAGATAACCGCATTATATCTTTTTCGGTAGTAATTATTATTTTATTATTTCCATAAAGGGTTTTATACTCCTTTTTGATGTTATTTACATCTGATTTTGTAAAGTTATGATGGTCAGAAAATTTAATGTGATGGATTGAATTATATTCATTATTTAGCTTGTGAAAAAGAGATTCAGCTTTTGCAATTCCAGTCAATAGGAGTACGTTATATTTTTCATTAATTTCATTTATCACATTTATGGCTGCGTTTGTAAAAGGCTTAATGTTAGCATATTTAATGTAAGAAAAATAAACTTCTTGATGAGGTTTTGGGTTTAACTTTTCTTTAATTCGGTTTTTTTCTCTTGGAGATAATGTACTGATTGTCTTAGAAACAATGATAATATCTGCTCAATTACTTCCACAAGACCATTCTCTTAATCTACCTGAAGGAATTACATTGTCATTAATGTATAATCGGCTGTAATCAGAAACTAAAATATTAATGCTAGGTTTTACAGACCTGTGTTGATAAGCATCATCCAATAAGACTAAATTTATTTCAGGGTGATTTTCTTTTATTTTTTTTATTCCACTAACTCTTTTTTCATCAACTGCCACAGGAATTGTTGTAAATTTTAATTTATATTGTAGAGGTTCATCTCCAATATCAGCTACAGTAGAATTATTATTAGCTAACAGAAACCCATTAGTACTCCTTTTGTAGCCTCTACTAAGAGTAGCAATTTTAAAATCATTTTTTAATAAACGAATTAAATATTCGACATGTGGCGTTTTACCAACACCTCCTAATGCTAAGTTTCCTACAGAAATTACGGGAAAATCATATTTTTTTGATTTGAATATACTCCAGTCATAAAATTTGTTCCTTATATATAGGACTAATCCATATAAAAGTGAAAAAGGAAATAACGATATGCTTACAATATTTAGCAAAACCAAATGTAAAAATAAACAAGTAACATATTATTTTATGCAATAAATTATTTATTTATACGATACTTATGTAGAACAATAATTTGATTTTAGTAAAAAAATCGTATATTTGTGTGTAATGAACTGTATGTTGAAGAAATATAACTTATCTGTTTTGATGGCATTCTTAATGTTAATAGCTGTTTCCTGTCAAAAAGGGGGAGAGCCAGTTCCTTATTCTAAGGATTCAAATGTAACGGAAGGCTTGAATATTGTGAATGACAACAGAAATGTTGTTTCTGATATGGATAATGATTCTGAAAATGGTGAAGAAGGAGCTATAACTCCAGAAGGAGATCAGTCTGATGATTCAGATCCAAATGATGGTGGTACCGTTATTGGTGGTGATGATAATGAGGATGATGATGATGGTGATAATGTTGTTGGAGGTCGTTCTGGAGATAATAATGGTGGTGATGATGACGGTGTTGGTAATTCTAGTGGTAATGGAGGTAGCTAGCCTTTAGTTAAATTTTTTCTTTTCTTTCCTTTTATATTACGACTTTGGGCGTTTTATTCCTAAAAATAACCGTTTATAAAGTCTAGTGTAAGAATCCAATAAACTATTAATATTTTTACTGAAAATAATTTGGTTTGCAAGTTTTATATTATATATCTTTACGCCTCTTTATTTGCACGAAATAAATTATTAAAAGTTTAAAATTCAAAATATGTTAAAAAAACTAGCTGTTTTAGTATCTGTGTTTTTTATAGTTTCTTTTGCTATAGCTCAATCAGGCGGAACCATAAAAGGGAAAATGGTTGATAAAAGTAATGGGGAGCCATTACCTTTTGCAAATGTTGTACTTATGAAAGGAGGTTCTCAGGTAGCTGGAACGATGACGGACTTTGATGGTAAATACACATTTACTGCTTTAACTCCTGGTAAATATAATATACAAGCGACCTATGTTGGTTACCAACCAATCAAGGTGGCTAATGTTGTTGTAAATGGAGGTAGAATAACTTTTGTCCCGGATATTAAAGCTGCTTCTGGTAGTGAGACGTTAGAAGATTTTGAAGTGATTGATTATAAAGTTCCTCTTATTTCAAAAGATCAAACTTCATCAGGGGGAACTGTTACATCGGAAGATATTAAGAAAATGCCAGGTCGTTCTGCGGCTGCAATTGCTGCGACTGTAGGAGGAGTGTATTCTCAAGATGATGGTACAAATAATTTGAATGTTAGGGGGGTTAGATCTAATGGTACTGATACTTATATAGATGGTATAAAAGTAAGGGGAACACAGAATTTACCAAAATCAGCGATAGAACAAGTATCTGTAATAACAGGTGGTATTCCTGCTCAATTTGGTGATGCAACAGGAGGAATAGTAAACATAACCACTAAAGGAGCAACAAAAGATTGGTTTGGAGGCATAGAGTATGTTACTTCGGGATTTCAAAATGGAGATGATGCAATAGGGTTAGATAAATTTGGATTTAACTTGTTAGGGTTTAGTTTATCTGGTCCTATCAAAACAAGAAAAGATTCTGCGGGAAATAAGAAAGATGCAATAGTTGGTTTCTTTATATCAGGGGAAGCTAAGCACGAATTGGACCCTAGACCTTATATAGATGGAGATTTGAGAGTTAATGATGAATTAATGACATCACTAAATGAAACACCTTATACTCAAAATTTAGGTGATGCTGGAGGTGTTATTAATAATGCAAGTTTTATTAGAAATTCTGACTTAGAAAAAACCCCTTTCAGAATAAATGCTTCAAGAAAGTCATTGAATTTTGCAGGTAAAATTGATATTACTACTTCCAAAACAACCAATGTGACTGTCGGTGGCTCATTCGATTATAGAAATGGCAATAACTATAGCAGAAATTTTTCACTTTTAAATGCCCAAAATAATACGCAAACTATAGACAGAACTTGGAGGGTTTATGGTAGGTTTACTCAAAGATTTGCTAACTCTACCGATGAAGATAATCCTTCTTTAATAAAAGATGCGTTTGTAACTTTTCAGGTAGATTATACTAATTTTCATACTACTAACCAAAGTAAGAGGCATGAAGATAGGTTATCTCATTATGGTTATATTGGTAAATTTACTACCACTAGAATAACTACTTTTGAGGCACTTCAAGATACTCATGCTGTTGTAGATGCCAATGGTGTTCCCACAGGAACGATATTGAATGGTTTCTTTTCAAATGAAGCATCAGTTTTGTATGAATATGAAGCAGGGGATCTTAACCCTGTATTGTCAAATTATACTGCTAATTATTATGATGTTTTCGCTAATGACCCTTTTGGTAATTGGGATAGAAGAGAAAATGTACAAACAAATGGAGGACTTGTGAATGGAGATTCACCTAGCTCTGTTTATTCATTATTTAGTTCTATGGGAACTCAAAATAATAATTATTCATTTCAGGATAATATACAATTTAGAGTAACTGCTCAAGGTAGTGCTAGTATTAAAGACCATTCAATTAAATTAGGATTTGAATATGAACAAAGAGATGATAAGTCATATTTTGTTAACCCTGTGAGTTTATGGGGAATTGGTCGACAATTAGTAAATAATCAAATTGAACAAAGAAGTTTTGAGCAGGGCACTTTTACTTCAGAAATATGGGTTGATGGAATTCCTCGCTACACTGTTCAACAAGCTTATGATCCTAATGCTCACAATACTTTTGATAAGAATTTAAGAGCATCGTTAGGAATGGATGAGCAAGGGTTGAATTGGATTGATTTTGATTCTTATGGTCCGGATGTATGGACTATTGATATGTTTTCTGCAGATGAGTTACTTAATTCTGGCCGGACCGGAAGAGTTGGTTATTTTGGATATGATTATACTGGAGAAAAATTATCTGAAAACCCTAGTCTAGATGATTTTTTCAATGAGAAAGATGATAATGGTGATTTTACGAGAAAAAACCCTTCATTTAAACCAATTTACATGGCTGGTTTTATTCAGGATAAATTTGCTTTTGATGATTTGATTTTTAATATAGGAGTTCGTATTGATAGGTATGATGCAAATCAATCTATATTAAAAGATAAATATTCATTGTTCCCTGTAAAAACTGTAGCGGAAATTGAAAACATACAGACGCCTTCAAA
>JAJCYN010000521.1 GCA_029262915.1 Flavobacteriales bacterium | reverse complement strand
GCAATTGATGATTATCAAATTAGTGGTGTAGAAACCACTTTGTCGTTTTGTAAATTTGCATTACAACACGAAGCTTTTATTAGTGGAGATTTTGATACCCATTTTGTAACGAAACATTTTAGTGCAGAAAAATTGCAAAATTCAAATCCTGCTGGAGAAGAAATTGCGGCATTGTTTACGGCAAAGTTATATGAGGAAGGAGTGGCAAATAAAGTGGCAGTGAATAGTAATGATAATGAGAATAGTATCTCAAAATGGAAGTTAAATAGGAAATAAAAAAGCGTCATTACGAATCTTAATGTCATCCTGAGCTTGTCGAAGGATAAATTAAGGTGAAGTTATCTCATCAATAAGGTTGCTCCGTGTCTAGCAATGACGAGAATAAAGAAAAATAAACAATGAGCAATATTGGATTTGAAATAGAAAATGGTGTTGGAAAAATCACCTTGAACCGACCAGAAAAATTCAACAGTTTTGTACGCCAGATGGCTTTTGATTTACAGGCTCGATTAGATGAATGTGAAGCAAATGCTGAAGTAAGAGCAATTTACATTACCGGAGAAGGGAAAGCGTTTTGTGCAGGACAAGATTTAGCTGAAGCGATTGATCCTCAACAAACAGAATTGAATAAAATAGTTGAAGAACATTACAATCCAATTATTGAACGCTTGCGTAAAATTGAAAAACCAATAGTATGTGGTGTAAATGGAGTTGCTGCTGGTGCAGGAGCAAATTTAGCGTTGGCTTGTGATATTACTTTGGCGGGAAATTCAGTTTCATTTATTCAAGCATTTAGTAAAATTGGATTGATACCAGATAGTGGAGGAACCTATTATTTGCCTCGTTTAATTGGGATGCAAAAATCTGCTGCTTTAATGTTTTTAGGTGATAAAGTAATGGCTGATGAAGCCGAAAAAATAGGAATGATATACAAGGCTGTTGCGGATGAAGAATTGCAAGAAATTGCTTTAGGAATTGCTCAAAAATTAGCTAAGATGCCAACCAAAGGAATTGGCTTAACCAAGAGATTGTTAAACGAATCGTTTAACAATAATTTAACTGAGCAATTGGCATTAGAAAATGAAACTCAAACAGAAGCAGGCCAAACCTTTGATTACAAAGAAGGTGTCAATGCTTTTTTAGAAAAAAGAAAACCAGAATTTAAAGGGGAGTAAAAAGCCTCCCCAACCCCTCCGAAGGAGGGGCTTCTTTCAATGTCATACTGAGCTTGTCGAAGTATTTATTGAAAGAAGAATTAAAGAAAGATTATATATAGTAAATAAATTAAAAGATAGAATTATGAAAAGATTTAACAAGGTTTTAATAGCAGGGTTATTATCAGCATCTTTCTTAATATTTGGATGTAGTGGAGATGCTTCTTCTAATAATAAACCAAAACCATTAGCCATAGAAATGATGGTTACTACCTTTGATGGAAAGCAATCAGAAGAAGAGGTTAAAACAAAAATGGATGCTGTAATGAAAGCCTATAATGTTGAGGTGACTGAAAAAAATTATGAAAAATGTGCAAGTGCATTAATAAATTTAAGAAAAGCTGTTAAAGGAGTTTCAGAAATGGAGATTATTGATAGTATGTTAGAATCAGATGCAGGAAAGAATGGTGTTTCGTTTCCAGATCAAGCAGCTTTATCTGCAATGGCTTTAGAAGAAAAATAAACTAAATGAATAAAGAAACAATAGTAGGAGTTTTAGGGGCTGGTTCAATGGGAAGTGGTATTGCACAAATCACGGCAACACAAGAGCATCAAGTTGTACTGGTAGATTTAAATGATGACGCATTAGCGAAAGCAGAAGCGAGCCTCAAAAAAATATTAGCTCGATTAGTAGAAAAAGAAAGAATTGATGAAGTAACTTCGAATAAGGTTATTGGAAGAATAAATTTTTCGAATAATATTAATGATTTTTCTGACTGTGGAATTGTAATTGAAGCCATTATTGAAAATTTAGATATTAAACAACAAGTTTTTTCTCAGTTAGAAGAAATTGTTAGTGACGATTGCATTTTAGCAAGTAATACATCTTCTTTGTCTATTGCTTCAATTGCTGCTGCGTGCAATAAAGCAGACAGGGTAATCGGAATTCATTTTTTTAATCCAGCACCATTAATGCCATTGGTAGAAATTATTCCTGCAGTACAAACCTCAGAGAATACAACTACTAGTGCTCGCCAATTAATTGACGGTTGGAAAAAAGTAACTGTGTTAACCAAAGATACACCAGGTTTTATTGTGAATAGAGTGGCTCGTCCGTTTTACGGAGAAGCATTAAAAATTTATGAAGAAGGCATTGCAGATTTTGCAACTATTGATTGGGCAATGACAGAATTGGCTGGTTTCAAAATGGGCCCGTTTACATTGATGGATTACATTGGTAATGACATTAATTATACCGTAACAGAAACAGTTTTTGCTGCCTTCTATTACGATCCAAGATACAAACCTTCATTAACTCAAAAAAGACATTCAGAAGCTGGTTGGTATGGCCGTAAATCAGGAAGAGGTTATTACGATTATTCAGAAAATGCGGTAAAACCTGAACCAAACAAAGATAAGGAATTAGGCAAACAGATTTACAAACGAATATTAGCTATGCTAATTAATGAAGCAGCAGATGCATTATTTTTAAACATTGCTTCTAAAGAAGATATTGATTTAGCAATGACTAATGGGGTAAATTATCCAAAAGGATTGTTGACCTGGGCAGATGAGGTTGGTTTAGATAATGTTTTGAGTAAATTGGAAGAGATGTTTCAGGAGTATGGTGAAGACCGTTACCGACCAAGTGTATTAATAAGAAGAATGGTAAGAGAAAATAAAACTTTTTATTAAAAATGAAATGTCATTCCGAGTGGAGAGAAACGAAGTCGAGGAATCTTTTGAGTTTGTAACTTAAAAGTAAAAGGATACCTCCGCTTCGGTCGGTATGACAAAAAAAGAAAACATGAAAAACAACATCCCAAATAGAGTAGTGAACCAAATGTTTGAAAATGATGATTTCAGCAAATGGTTAGGTATAGAAGTTGCTGAGGTAAAAGAAGGAAGTTGTGAATTAAAGCTAACCGTAAGGGAAGAAATGACCAATGGATTTAAAATTGCTCATGGAGGAATTACTTACAGTTTGGCGGATAGTGCATTAGCATTTGCTTCTAATTCTCATGGAAGAAAAAGTGTTTCTGTAGAAACATCTATTTCTCATACAAAACAATGTTTAATTGGTGATGTGATTACTGCAAAAGCAGTAGAAAAATCAATGACCAATAAAATTGCGATTTACGAAATAATAATAACCAATCAACAAGAAGAAATAGTAGCCTTGTTTAAAGGAACAGTTTATCGAACAAGTAAAGATTGGTTTTAGAACCTTGTCAAAATAAAGTACTATTTTCTTACCTTTGAGCAATGCAGTTTTCAAAACATATTTTTTGGGATGTTAACGTGGATTCAATAGATTTTCAAAAACACTCACGTTTAGTAATAGAAAGAGTTGTTACTTGTGGAGATTTAGAAGATTGGCATATATTGAAAGCATTTTATGGGCTAGATAAAATAGAAGAGGAAGCACTTCAAATTAGAGTTTTAGATAAAAAGACACTAAATTTTTTGAGTTTAATTTTAAAAATACCAGTATTAAAATTTAAATGTTACAAACAGATACAGTCAACAAATACACATTGGAATTATTAGAAAAAATTTGTTGCAATCAGCAGTTTAATGATTTCTTTTTAGTTGGAGGTACTGCTCTAGCTCTACAGTTTGGACACCGAGTTTCCGTTGATTTAGATTTTTTTTCTTTAACAAGTTTTAACCAGAAAAAGTTAAAAGAAGTTCTGATTGATGAGTTTGATGCTCAAATTTTTGCTATTGATAGAAATGCAATAAGCGGAACAATCGATGAGGTTAAATTTGATTTTATAGCACATCAATACCCATTGTTAAAGCCTGTTTTAATTGCCAGAAGCTTGAGGTTATCTTCTCTAGAAGACATCGCTGCAATGAAATTAAATGCAGTCCGTAATCGAGGAACAAAAAAAGACTTCGTTGACATTTATTTTTTATTACAAAAATTTAACTTGGATAAACTTTTGCAACTGGTTAATTTAAAATATCCCAATCATGTAGATATTTTGACTTTAAAAAGTTTAGTTTATTTTGACGATGCTGAAAATCAGCCTGATTGTAATATGCTAGTAGATGTTTCTTGGGAAGAAGTAAAACAAAAAATAGAAAAAGAAACGATTAAATTTTTATAAAACCTAGATATGAAAGAAGCTTATATTATAGATGCAATTAGAACTCCTATAGGAAACTTTGGAGGGACATTAGCTGCAGTTAGAACAGATGATTTGGGAGCAATTGCAATTAGAGAATTGATTAAAAGAAATCCAAGTTTAATTACCGAAGAAATTGAAGATGTATTGTTTGGTTGTGCAAATCAAGCGGGAGAAGATAATAGAAATGTTGCCCGAATGTGTGGTTTATTGGCTGGTTTACCGTGGCAAGTTGGAGGAGAAACAATCAATAGATTGTGTTCGTCTGGAATGGCTTCAGCGATTAATGCTTCAAGAGCAATTAAATTAGGAGATGGAGATATTTATGTGACAGGAGGAGTAGAGAATATGTCGAGAGGACCTTATGTAATTTCCAAATCTGCAAGACCTTATGGTACAGATTCTAAAATGTATGATTCAAGTTTTGGATGGCGTTTTATCAATCCTAAAATGGATGATTTATATGGCACAGAAGGAATGGGACAGACTGCAGAGAATTTAGTGGAGATGTATAAAATTAGTAGAGAAGACCAAGATCAATTTGCTTATTGGAGTCAAATGAAAGCTACAGAAGCTCAACAGAATGGAAGATTGGCAGAAGAAATTGTAGCTGTTCATATTCCTCAACGTAAAAAGGATAATTTAATTTTTGATAAAGATGAATTTATCAAACCAACAAGTTCTTTAGAAGTTTTAGGAAAACTAAGAGCAGCTTTCAAAAAAGAAGGCGGAAGTGTAACAGCAGGTAATGCGTCTGGATTAAATGATGGGGCTGCAGCAATGCTAATTGCGTCAGAAGAAGCTGCGAGTAAATATAATTTAAAACCAATAGCACGAATTGTATCGAGTGCAATTGCAGGAGTTGAGCCTCGTATTATGGGAGTTGGCCCCGTTTATGCTTCAGAAAAAGCATTAAAAAGAGCAGGTTTAACAATGGATGATATGGATGTAATTGAATTGAATGAAGCCTTTGCTGCTCAAGCTTTGGCTTGTACACGTAAAATGAAATTGGCAGATGATGATGCTCGAATAAATCCAAATGGTGGAGCAATTGCAATTGGCCATCCTTTAGGAATGACTGGCTCAAGAATTTTACAAACAGCTGCCATTGAACTCCAAAAAACGAATAAAAAATATGCTTTAGTAACCATGTGTATTGGAGTTGGACAAGGATATGCAACTATAATAGAAAGAGTATAATTATATACTATGCCCGAAATAGATTTAGAAAAGGAGAAAAAGGAGATCTTACAAGCCTATAATGGTTTGTTGAGAACTGCAAAGCATTCTAAAAAAGATGATACAACAAAAAAACGAATTAGGAAAGCATTTGATGTAGCGTTAGAAGCACACAAAAATGACAGAAGAAAATCGGGAGAACCATATATTTTTCATCCAATTGCTGTGGCACGAATTTGTGCGGAAGAAATTGGTTTAGGAGCTACATCAATTATATGCGCATTATTACATGATACGGTTGAAGATACAGAAATAGAATTAGAAGATATTAAGAATAATTTTGGAGAAAAAGAAGCATTAATTATTGACGGGTTAACTAAAATTTCTGGAGTTGTAGACTACAATGTTTCGCTTCAAGCAGAGAATTTTAGAAAGATATTACTAACACTATCAGAAGATGTTAGGGTTATTTTAATAAAGATTGCGGATAGACTTCACAATATGAGAACTATTGGTTCGATGAGAAGAGATAAGCAGTTGAAAATTGCTTCTGAAACTTTGTTTTTATATGCTCCTTTAGCACATCGATTAGGGTTACATTCTATTAAATCAGAATTAGAAGATTTGTCGTTAAAGTGTCAGGAACCTAAGATGT
>JAJCYN010000520.1 GCA_029262915.1 Flavobacteriales bacterium | reverse complement strand
TCACAGTGAGATGTTACATACAAAGCATTTTTACTTGTCTTTTTTACAAAATCCAATAATAATTCATCTTCTAAATCACTATCTAAATTATGCTCGGCACTTGGTATCACTAAAATATCTATACTAGGAAGATCGTCAATTAAAAAGTTATAATCTGGGGTAATATTTAACCCCTCAAAAGTTTTTACGGGAGTAGATTGATTAGAAACAGTAAACACATTCATCGCTTTTATGTTGCTTCTAAAAATAGTATGATGGAAAACATCATACGGAGCAGTTAATTCTGTATTGTAAACACCATCAATAATTAAAAAAGCAACGTTGTAGTTATTTGAATTTAAATCCAATAGAGAAGTGGTTAATCTAGTTTTGTTTTTTTCTTCACAGCTAAAAAGTAATGAAGAAGCTACTATTATAATAAATTTTTTCATTTTTTAAGATAACAATAAATCCCACATTTGTGAGGCTTTATTCATTAAATCGACTAAGTGATATTATTGATCCAGATATTATGGGATAATCAAGTGATCAAAAAATATCACTTAGTTTAAACCTGTCAAGGGAATTAACTTCTTATTAAGAGTAATAAAAACATAAAGGTTGGGAAAGCATTAAGTTTTTTTAAAACCTGTATTGAAGTCCTATAGAAAAATTATAGGAATAGGGTGTTATTTTATCAGTATCATTTTTAATAAAAGATGTAAAGGCTCTATTATAAGATGGAATGAACATTAAAGATAAATGTTTGGTTATTTCATACTTAGCACCAATCCCAACTGCTCCTCCAAGGTTAAAACTATTAGTTTGTTCGAAATCTCTAATTTCTACATCAGTTTTAGAATTATTATTTGCTCGTATTTTTATTCTTGATTCACTGCTAAGAATAAATGATGTTACTATTCCAGCATTCAAACTTAGTTTAAAACTTTTTTTACCAATTTCATATTCTGCTCGGATGGGAATATTTATAAAAGTAACATATTGTCTTTCTTCATAATCAACTAAAAGATCATCTTCATCATATTCAAATTCATCAATTTCCGCAGTAGTTACTTCCCCTAGAGAACTAAAAAAAGTAATGGATTCATCTGTAGTATTTATTCGGATTGGAACCTCTTGTGGGAAAACACTTTTTAAATTAATGTCGCTATTAAGTTTACTATAATTAATGCCTACTTTAATTATCCAATTATTAGAGATATTATAACCAATATTTATTTCTGGACTGTAAGTAAATTTTCCAACTTGGTGTTTGTTGTAAAAAGTTTCTCTTGCTCCATCGAGCGACCGATGGGAATAGATAGGAGAAAAAAGTGCAGAAACTATAATTCGAGATAAAGTTGCTTCTGGGATAATTGGTGGTGGAGCTTGGGCACTATTCGTATTTGCCAGCGGTTCTTCAATAATAGAATCGGTATTAAATATAGAGTCTTGAATGGCTAATTTATTGGTTAAATCAACTATAACATTCGTTAAGCTGTCAATAATTTCTTTATCATTATCAGAATTGATATTTATTGTTGTTAAAGGAAGTTCTCTAGTGTCATTATTTCTAGCATTATTGGATGTTTTGGCTTCAGTATCGTTGAAATTAGCATTAGGTTCTTTTTTTTCAATTTCGTTAGTTACTTTATCGCTGTTTTCATTTTTATGAGCTAATGGAGTGGTGTTATTTTCTGTTTTTTCTGACAATGTAGTTTCATTATCAATAGAGTTTTCGGCTTTATTAGAAACAACTTTATTTTTTTTCGTTTTACTTCTATCATTCGAATGATTGTTTCTATCCGTTGGATTTGAAGTATAATTGTTATCAGAATTTTCTGTAGACTCACTAAAGTCTCTGTTTGTATTGATATGTTGTTGATTGTCCTCAACAATATCTAAAGCTACTTTACTATTTGTTTCAGAAACATTGTTTTTTCCTACAGAAGAGTTTCCGAGGTGCTTTTCCTCAACAACTTCATTGCCTAAAAGATCATTTTTATCTCTTATAGATGTTTCATTAGCGTTAATATTTGCAAGCTCAGCTTCGTTTTTATTATTGAATTGAGATATAACCGAAACTCCTATTAATAACGTGATTAAACTAAAACTGAACCATTTATAAAAGGAAATTCGTTGTTTCAGTAATGTTGCTTCTAATTGAGTAGCTTCGTAATTGATTTTGCCCCACATATTGTCAGGTGGAGATACAGACTCGTCAGCATATCTTTTTTTGATTTGCTTGTCAAATTCCATATTTTCTAAATCTTCACTCATTTTAATTACTTGCTTTGTTTTGAGCTACAAGTGTGTTGGCTATAATTTTTTGTTTCAATAATTTACGGGCATCAAATAATTGTGATTTCGATGTTCCTACCGATATGTTCAATTGTTGGGCAATTTCTTTGTGAGAAAAACCTTCAATAATATAAAGGTTAAACACTTCTTTACACCCATTAGGCAGTTGATGAATTAACTTTGTTAATTCATCAGTTACTAAATTATTTAAAGCCTCATTTGTTTCACTCGAAGTTTTATTCACTATAATTTCAACGTCTTCCACAATTCTCAATTGATTCGTTTTTCTGTTATGTTCTATTGCAGTATTCACAAATATTCTTTTTATCCAACCGCTTAATGCATCATAGTTTTTTAACTGGTTAATGTTTTTATACACCAAATAAAAACTTTGCTGAAAAATGTCTTCAGCTTCTTCTCTATTTTTCGAATACCGCAAACACACGCTAAACATTTGTGATGAATATCTATCATACAAAACTTTGCGTGCATTAGGATTAAAGTTAATACAACCCTTTACTAATTTATGATTATTCCAGTCTTTAATAGTAGTATCTATTTAATTAAGATAAATTTAATACTAAAAGGTTGGGTTTTACTCGAAAAATCAAAAAAAATCAAGAAATGTCTTCTTAAATCTCCGTCTCACAAAATAAATTTAAATTACTGAGAAACAGAGTAATAAGAATTATTTTGAAATTTATCCCAACCTTTTTTTGGTAGTTTACTCTTATTTTATTGGATATCATTATTAACAAAAAAATAGAAACTATGAGAATAACAATTTTTACTTTTTTAATTGCTACAATTTTAACAGGAACATCTATTA
>JAJCYN010000519.1 GCA_029262915.1 Flavobacteriales bacterium | reverse complement strand
ACTATATTGGAACACATAGTTTGGTAGGCAGAGGAACTTGTAGTACCTGTGAGAAAATTGCTGTGTTGGGTGTAACATCTGGTACAGCAGGCACTAATATTGCGATAAAAGGCATAGGACAAGGAGCTAGTAATAATTATGCAGGATGGTTTCAAGGAGATGTTAATGTAACAGGAACTTTGTTTACAGCCAACGGGAATGTTTCACCATCAGATACTCAATTTAAAAATAATCAGCAACCTTTAACCAATGCAACCAATATCATTAATCAATTAACCCCTAAAACGTATCATTTAGATTCTGCCAATTACACGCAATTTGGTTTCGATACAAAAGAGCACATGGGGTTAATTGCTCAAGAAGTAGAATTAGTCTTACCTAACTTAGTAAGTAATACTGTAATGATAGCCCAAAAAGATAGCTTAGGTAATATTATTACCCCTCAATTAAACTACAAAGGATTAAATTATCAAGAATTTATTCCATTATTAATTGCAGGGATGCAAGAGCAAAATAGTTTAATAGATAGCTTATTAAATGAGGTAGAAGTGTTGTCAAACTGTATACAAGATGCTAATATTTGTAATACTCATTCTCGTATAGGAACTAGTGATAATGAAGAGCCTAAAGATGAAGGTAAGGTAATCCAATTAACAAATGTAAACGCCATTATTTTAGACCAAAACTTACCCAATCCGTTTAAAGAAAAAACTACGATTAATTACACTATACCAGAAGATGTGATAGAAGCTCAGTTGTTATTTTATGATATGAATGGTAGAATAATTAAACAAGTAGATCTTACAGAAAGAGGAGAAGGAAAATTAACCGTTTATGGAGAAAACTTAAAGAATGGTATATACACATACAGCCTTATTGCAGATGGAGAACTAATTGCAACTAAACGTATGGTTAAATCCAAGTAAGATATTGTCACACACTGAGCCTGTTGAAGGATGGCACCTTCTTATTTTTACAATCCCTGATTAACTTATCGGGGATTTTTTAATTTTTTAGATAATTAACAATTAACTCAGCCGCTCTTTTTGAAGCACCTTTTCCACCCAATTTTTGATGTAGTTCTTCGTAATTCTGAAGCATTGTTTTACGAGATTCTCCAGTAGTAATTTTTATTAATTCATTAATTAAATTAGTAGTATTTAAGTTACCTTGTATCAATTCTTTAGCAACCTCTTTATTCATAATTAAATTAACCAAAGAAATGTACTTAATTAATATAACAATTTTTGCTATATTATAAAATAGCCAACCTGTTTTATAGCAAACTACTTGAGGAACTTTAAATAAAGCGGCCTCTAAATTAGCCGTACCAGAAACGACTAACGCAGCAATTGAATGTTGCAATAAATCGTAAGTTTTATTTTCTATTAGAGCAACATCATCGGTAATAAATTGTTGGTAAAATTCTAAATTTTGCGAAGGAGCACCAGCAATAACAAATTGATAATCAGAAAATTTCTCTACAACGGTAAGCATAAGCGATAGCATTGCAGCAATTTCTTGCTTCCTGCTTCCCGGTAATAAAGCAATAATGGGTTTATTATTTAACTGATGTTCCTGACAGAAACGCTCAAAACTAATTTGGGGCTTATCGGCAATACAGTCGAGTAGTGGATGTCCAACAAAATCTACAGGATAATCAAACTTCGCATAGAAATCTTTCTCAAAAGGAAGGATAACAAACATCCTATCTATTATTTTTTTTATTTTATGAACCCTTTTTTGATTCCACGCCCATATCTTAGGAGAAATATAGTAATATACCTTAACGTTATTCGCTTTTGCCCATTTGGCAATTTTTAGATTAAAGCCTGGGTAGTCAACCAGAATAAGTACATCGGGATTATATTCTTTAATATCTTCTTTACAAAAAGCAATGTTTCTAAAAATTGTTCTAAGGTTCATTAAAACATCCTCAACGCCCATAAAAGCAAGCTCCTTGTAATGTTTAACTACCGTTGCCCCTTGTTGCTGCATTAAATCTCCTCCAAAACACCTAAAATTAGCTTCATTATCAGCAATGGCTAATTCTTTAATAAGATAAGACGCTTGTAAATCTCCTGACGCTTCTCCTGCTATGAGGTAGTACTTCATATTTTACATAAAAAACATATAGTAAATATAAAGCGCACCATAAAGAAAGGTCGCAAAAACAACCCCTCTGGCAGATTTGTCTTTCTTTAACCAGTAAAACAGAAAAAATATTCCTAAGTTAATAAACAGGCAACCCTTTAAATCATCTAGAATACCACTAAACATTGGGTTTTCGATTAGGAATCCTAAAGTAAAATTAGAATAATAAGATAAGATAAAGTGCATTGCCGTTACAGGAACAATTAAGCCTATTACAACCCCAATAGCAATGTGATTAAATTTCATTAAATCTGATTTAGACATTTTCTAAGGTTTTTATGTTTTCTGATAAATCGTAATCAGTAATATCTGGTTGAACTGGTACGATTGATACATAATTATTTTTCAATGCCCATTCGTCTGTGTCTTCACCATTATCTTCTATAACAAATTTACCCGTTAGCCAATAATAAATTCTGCCCATAGGATCAGTTCGCTCATCATATTCCTCTTCCCAGTTTCCTTTTGCTTGCCTGCATACCTTTACTCCGGCAATAAGGTCTTTACTTAAATTAGGAATATTAACGTTTAAACACATTTCTTTTGAGAAATCGTTGTCTAAAACATGTGCTATTATTTTTTGAGCATAATGTTTTGCAGCACTAAAATCGGCATCAATAGAGTGATTAAGCAATGAAAATCCAATAGAAGGTATTTTCTCTAAAGCTCCTTCTAGTGCAGCAGACATAGTGCCAGAATAAATCACGTTGATAGAGGAATTGGATCCATGGTTAATTCCAGAAACAACTAAATTAGGTTTACGACTTAAGAGTCTGTTTACCGCAATCTTAACACAATCAACTGGTGTGCCACTACAAGAATAAGCCCTTACATGATCAATGTCAATTTTATTAATATGTAAGGTCGAATCTAGTGTAATGGCGTGTCCCATACCACTCTGTGGCTTATCAGGAGCAACCACAACGACTTCTCCAAATTCTTTTGCAACAGCAATTAATGCTTTAATTCCTGGAGCATTAATTCCATCATCATTTACTACAAGAATTAATGGTTTTTCTAAACTCATTCAATTATTTTTTGCAAATTTACAGCTAAATTCTGATTTAGA
>JAJCYN010000518.1 GCA_029262915.1 Flavobacteriales bacterium | reverse complement strand
TATTAAGTGTTGTTTTTTTAATTGCTTGTGAAAGTCCAATAGTTGAAAAAATTGAAGGAACCTATCCAGATAATCAACCAAAAAAAATCAGTTATTTTCAGGAACAAGAAGGTAAGGAAGTGAAGGTTGAGGAAAAATATTTTCATCAAAATGGAAAACTAAAAATGAACGGTAAGATTAAAAATGGTAAGAGAGAAGGTGAATGGAAAGCTTTTTTTGATGATGAGCAGTTACAAAGTCTGGGAGCATTTAAGGATGGGAAAAGAATAGGAGATGCCAAAGTATATTTTCCTAATGGACAATTGCGTTATGAAGGACAATATGAAGAAGATGAAGAAGTAGGACATTGGAAATTTTACAATGAAAAAGGAATGCTTAAAGAAGAGAAACATTTTTAATGATTCCAAAGCAAACCATAGATGAGATTTTTGAAGCGGCCATTATAGAAGATGTAGTTGGAGAGTTTGTCCCCTTAAAAAAAAGAGGAGCAAATTTTTTAGGAAATTGCCCTTTTCATAACGAAAAAACTCCTTCGTTTACGGTTTCTCCTGCTAAGGGAATATATAAATGTTTTGGTTGTGGAAAAGCGGGTAATGCGATCAACTTTGTAATGGAACATGAACATTATTCTTATCCTGAAGCTTTAAAATTTATTGCTCGAAAATATAACATTGAAATTGAGGAAGAAGAGTTAACTGATGAGCAAAAAGAAGCGGCAGATGAACGAGAGAGTTTATATATTGTTTCTAATTATGCTGCCAATTATTTTAAAAAACAATTGCATGAATCTGATGAGGGGAAAGCAATTGGATTGAGCTATTTCTTAGAAAGAGGGTTTAGGGAGGACATCATTGATAAATTTCAATTGGGATATAACCCTGATGATTGGACAGCTTTTACAGATGAAGCTGAAAAAGCGGGTCACAATCTTAAATACTTGGATAAGTCGGGATTATCAATTGTTAAAGAGGATAAAAAGTTTGACCGATTTAAGGGAAGAGTTATTTTTCCAATACACAATTTATCGGGTAGAGTATTAGGGTTTGGAGGAAGAATTTTAAAATCAGAAGATAAAGCGGCAAAGTATTTAAACTCTCCAGAGTCTGATATTTATAGTAAAAGCAAGGTGCTTTATGGAATTTATTATGCGAAAAAAGCCATCTCGAAAGAAGATATTTGTTATTTGGTAGAAGGTTATACTGATGTTATTTCTTTGTATCAGTCGGGAGTTGAGAATGTAGTGTCCTCTTCGGGAACATCTTTAACCGAAGGTCAAATTCGTTTGATTAAGCGATTTACACCGAACATTACTATTTTGTTTGATGGTGATGCTGCTGGAATAAAAGCTTCTTTTCGAGGCATTGATATGATTTTGCAGGAAGGAATGAATGTGAGAGTTGTTCTATTTCCGGATGGAGAAGACCCAGATTCTTACGCAAAGAATCATAGCACAGAAGAACTGAAAGAATACATTACCTCAAATGCACAAGATTTTATTCGTTTTAAAACTTCTGTTTTAATTGAAGATGTTGGAGATGATCCTATTAAAAAAGCAGAATTGGTAAAAGATATTGTTGGAAGTATTGCTATTATTCCTGATCAGATTAAGAGGTCTGTTTATACGAAGGAATGCAGTAGTTTGTTGGGGATTCCAGAACAGGCATTAATCAATGAAACCAATAAAATTTTAAGACAGCATTTTTCAAAAAAAACGAACCAGCCTGCACCAGAAGTTATTGAAGAATATACACCTATTTCTGAAGAAAAGCAAGAAGATTCTGGTAGTGATTTAGAGCATTGGGAAAAAGATACCATTCGTTTGTTAATTAATTACGGAGATAAAACCATAGAAGTAGAATCTATTAATGAGGATGAAGAAACTGTTCTTGAAAAAGTTTCTGCTGCGTTGTACATTATAAGTAGCATTAATAATGATAAGATCACATTTGAAAATGAAACTTATCAAAAGGTATTTAATTTTTATGCCGAAAAAATAAATGAAGACAAGTTGCCTTCCCATCAGGACTTTATTAATAATCCTGACCAGGAAATTAGTCAATTGGCTATAAATATTTTTTCCAATAAACACGAATTAAGTCCTAATTGGGAGAACCATAAAATATTTACAGTTACAGAAGATAAGCAGTTAAAAAAGGCTGTTATTAATACATTATATGCTTTTAAATTGAGTAAACTCACTCAGCTAATTTTAAAAAATCAAGAGCAATTAAAAATAGAAGCATCAGAAGAAGCTCATCTCCAATTATTACAAGAACAAGTAGGTCTTCAGCAAATAAAAAAGCGAATTGCTGCTAAGTTGGGAAGAATAATTTTGAAGTGATTCGTTTAACGACAACTGTATGTTGCGTTTTTACAGTTGTTTAATAGCACTAAAGTAATGAAATTTTGTAGATGACTCAAGCTGTGTTGATTTTTCAGGTAGCCACATAGTTCGCTGTCCGAAGCAAGGATGCAACTTGCAAAAGCTTTTAAGTAACCACCTACAAAATGAATGGCACTTTTCTGCCAAATTATCAAAAAACTAAAACTGCTCGCAACCAAAATGCAATATACAAATTGTTGGCAAATCGTTATTTTATATTTTTATTATATTTAATATCCCATTTTCGTAAATGAATTTATATTTTTTCCTAACATTTACAGGTTTCCCTCTTTGTTGTGCAGATGTCCATTTTGGCATTTGTTTTAACAATTCAACTATTGCTTTATCAAATTCTGTCCTTGCACGAAACAATGCTCTAACTTCACAAACTTCTCCATTACAGTTTATGGCAAATTCAACGTTAAAATCCGTATTAACTGATTTTGACTCTTCAGACAACTTTAGGTTTGTCTTAAAATAATTTTCAAAATCATCAGGAGAATATCCATATTTTGGAGGAACTTCTGTTATAATATAAAGATATTCGTCTCCACACAAAAACGGTTCATAAACATTTTTAACACCTTTGTAATCAATATATAATTCTGTTTCCGATAGTTGCTTTATATAGTAAACATTACTTCTCCCTTTCTCTGAAATTGAAGATTCAATGTATAACTTATCTTTTACTAAAAACCACATCCACTTTTTTTTTGTATCTTTGGGGTTCACTTTATTTTCAAGAGTTAATGTGCCATTTTTATCGAATGTGTAAATTAATGTGGTTGTATCTTGAGGTAATTTACTAAATTTTGAAGGTCTCATTTCTCCAGATTGAGGGATACTGTACCAAGTTCCTGTAAGCATCTCTATTCTTGAATCATTTTTGTCCGTAGAAATTCTTGCTAATTGTTTTTGAATAGGTAATTGTTTTTGTGTCTTGCAAGAAAAAATTATCAGTACTAGACAAATGAACCAAAGTCTTTTTATTTTCATATATTTTTTATTTTTATGTTTGCCAACGTCATTCTATGTCACGTTTTAATGTGATATAAAACTGTTGTTAAACGAAGTTACAGTTTTTTTAGAAGAAAGTCAAGTACTATTTAGTTAGCCAAATTATATTCTTAATTTCACCGAATAGAACATTTAATTCAAAATAAAAAGAATTTTTAATTGTTATTTCAAAATAATATTTACATTTGTCGAACATTCAATTACCATTCACAAATCGTGATTTGTAATTGTTTATAAAGAAGAAGCGAGAGATTAGGCTCTAAGACCTTCTGGCAACCAACTAAAAGTCTCTATAAAACGAGATTGGAAAATCGGTGCCAATTCCTATCTCCCAAAATGGTTTGGGAGAAAATATAAAGAATTGCAAAATGAAAATTAATAACAATCAAAACAAAAAAACTTTTAGCCGACTCGGCTATCAAAGTTATTATCTGTCTGATAAATCTGTAAAAACTACAGAGTATATAATGCATAACTGTTGCTGTTGTTGCAACTGTTAAGCATCATTCTTTTTTCTTAAAATTTTCTTGAAATAAGAGTGATTCAAATCCAATTGAAGTGGATTTGCTACGCTTTTTCTATTTGTCACGCTTGGTCTATCTAAGTGTTGTTAAAAGAATTAAAACTTAAAATTAAACGATTATAATGAGTACAAAAATAGTTACATACAAAAAAACGGTAGACTTGGAATCTGGGAGAAGATTGCGTGGATTGAAGATAGGTTATACCCTTTTAGGAAAATTAAATACGGATAAAAGCAACGTAATTTGGATTACCCATGCGTTAACTGCAAATGCTAATCCAGAAGAATGGTGGAACGGGTTAGTGGGAAAAGGGAAGTTCTTTAATCCAGAACAACATTTTATTGTTTGTGCCAATGTATTGGGTTCTTGTTATGGCTCTACAGGGCCGCTTTCTGAAAATCCAGATTCTAAAAACCCTTATTATCACAATTTTCCAGAATTAACAATTAGAGATATTGTTAACCAATTGGATTTGTTAAGAGTTCATTTGGGAATAGATAAAATACATACGCTCTTGGGAGGTTCTTTAGGAGGACAACAAGCAGTGGAATGGGCAATACAGAAACCAAGGTTGTTTGAGAATTTATTTTTAGTAGCAACAAATGCAGTTCATTCTCCTTGGGGAAAAGCTTTTAATGAAAGTCAACGACTGGCAATTAAATCAGATAGGACTTGGTTTTCATATTCAGCTGATGCCGGTTTAAAAGGATTAAAAACTGCGCGTTCAATTGCTTTATTAAGTTATCGCACCTATGAAACTTATCACGTAAGTCAACAAGATGGGAATGATAAAATGGATGATTTTAAGGCCTCAAGCTATCAAAATTATCAAGGAGAAAAATTGACAGAACGGTTCAACGCTTTTTCATATTGGTATTTATCAAAAGCAATGGATAGCCATAATGTAGCCAGAGAAAGAGGAAGTATTAACGATGCTTTGAGTAAAATAAAAGCTAAAACATTGGTGGTAGCAATTAGTTCCGATATCCTATTCCCGGTTTCAGAATCTGAAACACTAAAAAATGGAATAGAAAATAGTGAGCTAGCAATTATCGATTCCTTATACGGACACGATGGATTTCTAATTGAAACGGAACAGTTAAAAGAAGTATTTGAAAATTTTTATCAAAAAAACAAAACAGTTAAACGATTACAAATAGCAATATAATGAGCACAAATAAAAATAACTTGTCCGCCTCAGGCGTGATAAAAACATACGGATTTGGAGTTGTAGCACAAGGACTTCATAATTATTTAGTAACAAATAATGAAGAAGAGAGGTTGCACACTGTTATCATAAAAAACCCTACTAAAATCCGAAAAGGGATTAATGCAATTATTGAAACAACCAATTCCAATACAGTTCGGGATAGAGATATGGATGTAATTGTTGAACTGATTAGTTCGGCCGAAGAAGCTTATGGGATTGTTGTGGAAAATTTAGAAATAGGTAAAAAAGTAATTTCTGCTAATAAAAAACTAATAGCCGAAAATTTGGAAACCATCATTAAAGTAGAAAAAGAAAATGATGTAATATATTTA
>JAJCYN010000517.1 GCA_029262915.1 Flavobacteriales bacterium | reverse complement strand
TATGCACTACTTGTTTATCTTCTTCAGACAATTCATCCATACCTAAAATGGCAATAATATCTTGCAATTCTTTATAACGTTGTAATGTTTCTTTTACTCGTTGTGCAGTATCATAATGTACGTCACCTACGATCTCAGCTGTTAAAATTCTTGAAGTAGAATCCAATGGATCCACAGCAGGGTAAATCCCTAACTCAGCAATTTTACGAGAAAGTACTGTTGTAGCATCTAAGTGAGCAAACGTTGTTGCAGGTGCAGGATCTGTTAAATCATCTGCAGGTACATAAACCGCTTGCACAGATGTAATAGAACCAGCTTTTGTAGATGTAATTCTCTCTTGCATCGCTCCCATCTCAGAGGCTAAAGTTGGTTGGTAACCCACGGCTGAAGGCATACGCCCTAACAATGCAGATACCTCAGAACCAGCTTGTGTAAATCTAAAAATATTATCAATAAAAAATAAGATATCTCTACCTTGTCCATCACCTTCACCATCTCTAAAATATTCTGCCAATGTTAATCCTGAAAGTGCAACTCTCGCTCTTGATCCTGGAGGCTCATTCATTTGTCCGAAAACCAATGTTGCCATTGACCCAGATAATCCTTCTTTATCTACTTTAGATAAATCCCATCCACCTTCTTCCATTGATTTCTCAAAGTCTTCACCGTATTTAATTACGCCAGACTCAATCATCTCTCTCAATAAATCATTTCCTTCTCTTGTTCTTTCTCCAACACCAGCAAATACAGACAATCCTGCGTGACCTTTTGCAATGTTGTTAATCAATTCCATAATCAATACTGTTTTACCAACACCTGCTCCACCAAATAATCCAATTTTACCACCTTTAGAATAAGGCTCAATTAAATCAATTACTTTAATACCAGTAAAAAGTACTTCTGTAGATGTAGAAAGTTCTTCAAATTTTGGTGGATCTCTGTGAATTGGATAACCATTTTCTTTAGAAACTTCCTCAAGTCCATCAATAGCATCTCCAACTACATTAAATAATCTTCCTCTAATTTTCTCACCAATTGGCATTGTTATAGGAGAACCTGTTGCAACAACTTCCATTCCTCTACTTAAACCATCACTTGCATCCATTGCAATTGTTCTAATGGTATCTTCTCCAATGTGTTGCTGACACTCCAAAATTACTTTATCTCCGTTTGGTCTTGTAATTTCTAATGAATCCAGAATATCTGGTAGAGCTCCATTATCTGTATTAAAACTTACATCAATTACGGGTCCAATGACTTGTGTTATTCTTCCAGTATTACCTGACATTTTATTGATTTTTTAGATTAAACTTATCTCTCTGTTTTTCGAGTGCAAAAATACTAATACTTATCTTGTATTTAAAATGATTTGTATCATTATTTTTTTATAATTTTATTACTGATATTTGAGCCCCGAAAATGAGTAAAATCGGAATTAGTTTAAGAGGAATTTAGTGAAGGTTTACAATAGTATTGAAGAATTTGAAGCTGTTAATAGCACAGCAGTAACTACCGGTACTTTTGACGGTGTGCATACCGGCCATAAGGTAATTATTGAACAGCTTAAAAATGCCGCACAAAAAATTGGAGGAGAAAGCGTCATTCTCACCTTTTTTCCTCACCCAAGAATGGTACTTTATCCTGATGATAATGAATTGAAATTGTTAAACACAATTAGTGAAAGAATTTCAATGTTAGAAACTGCTGGTATTGACCATTTAATCATTCATCCTTTTTCAAAAGAATTTTCTCGTTTAAGTTCTACTGAATTTGTTAGGGATATTTTAATTAACAAATTAAACGTAGCTAAATTAGTTATTGGTTATGACCACCATTTTGGAAGAAATAGAGAAGGCTCTTTTGAGCATTTACAAGAATTAGCTCCTCTTTATGGCTTTACCGTTGAAGAAATTCCTGCTCAAGAAATACAACAAGTCAATATTAGTTCAACAAAAGTTAGAACCTCTTTGTTAAATGGAGAAATTCAAGCTGCAAATCAATTTTTAGGATACAACTACTATATTAAGGGTACGGTTGTTGATGGCAATAAAATGGGCAGAACAATAGGGTTCCCTACGGCAAACATTCAAATAGATGAATGGTACAAGTTAATTCCTACAAAAGGGGTTTATGCTGTAAAAGTTAAAATAGATGGAAATACTTTTGATGGAATGTTAAACATTGGCACTCGTCCAACATTAAACAGAGATGGCAATGAAACCATTGAAGTAAATATTTTTAACTTTGAGGAAGACATTTATAATAAAGAAATTCAAATTGAGTTTTATGGTAGGATTAGAGACGAACAAAAATTTGAAGAACTCTCGTTATTAAAAAAACAGTTAGAAATTGACAAACAGAAAGTTATACAAGTTCTTAATCAGTAGTCTATTAATTGTATTAACAGTTAATACTAATGCACAGTTGTTAGACTCAATAGCCATTGATACTGTTCCTACTTACAATCTCCAAAAAGCACTCAAACAGGACCCCTTAGAAGTATATAAGCTATCATTAAAAAAAATGAAGTTAACAGAACTTCCACCAGAAGTTCTCGAATTTAAAAACTTACAGGTGCTAAACCTTAAAGGAAATAAATTTAAAACCTTTCCAAAAGAGATAACAACTTTTACCTTTTTGCAAGAATTAGATATTTCAGCTAACAAAATTGAAATCATCACTAAAGAATTGGGAGAACTCATTCATCTTAAAAAATTTGTTGCTAATTCAAATAAAATTGTTTCTATACCCCCAGAAATAAAGCATTTAAAAAAACTAAAATTTTTAGACTTGTGGGGTAATGATATAGGTGCATTACCCACGGAAATAAGTGAATTAGAGAACACACTTGAAGAAATTGATATGAGAGTTATTTTAATGAGTCCAACAGAACATAAAAAAATAAAAGTACTACTCCCTAACACCAAAATTCGATTCTCTAAAGCTTGTGATTGCGGATTTTAAAACAATGCTTTACTGCTTCACCAAACACTATATGTTATAAAGTTTTTACAAATTGAATTGTTTTAACTACTTATATATTTATTTTTGATATCGTGAATAAACAATTATTAATGTATTTTCGTATATATAGCTTAAGTGGTTAGGAATTTTAACATATTATTTTTTCTTTTAATTGGTTTGTCATCTATTGATGTAAACGGACAAGACAAATTGTTGTTTTTAAATGGAAAAGAATTAAAGGGTAGTTTAATTGAAAAAACCAACTATGAATTTACATTCAAAAACAAAGACAACAAGCAATTTATTATAGACAAATACCGTGTATTTTCTTATACTCAAAACAATAAGGAAAATATTGTTTATGAGTTTGACACTCTTTCTGGTAACTTCTTAAAAGTGAAAGACATGAAAATGTTCGTATATGGTGAAAGAGATGCTCACAAAACATTCAAACCAAGATTTACTAATGTCATTGGGTTTGCAGCAGGTGGTGCTGCAGGCTATATGATGAATCGAGATCAAACTATTGTTTACGTTCCTATTCCTTTAGTTTATACAGCAATAACGCTATTATTTCCTACAAGAGTTAAACAGAATAAATTAAAAGACACAAAGTATTTGAAAGAAGATGAATACCTCAGAGGCTACGAAAGAATAGCTAGGAGTAAAAGAACTCAAGGAGCTCTAAAAGCTAGTTTAGTAGGCTTAGGAGTTGGTTTTTTAGTTGGTGCTCTAACCAATGCTTCAAAGTAATAAAGCTTTGAAACCTATTATTACTTTAATTAAAGTCCTTACTTACTCTAATCTGTTTGTATCTATTTGTGTTGCTTCGTTTACACATTTAACTTACATCATTTCTAATTTACCTCAAGACAACCTGATGGTTGTACTCCTAATGGTGTTTAGCTTTACTTTTTTTACATACAATGGCCAACGCCTTTTCCGTTTAAAAAAAAATCCACCTCCAGAAAACCTATCCGATCACTTAAAATGGGTAATTAAATATAAAAATCTACTCACTTTTTTCTCCGTACTATTTGGATCAATTGGTTTAGTCTGTACTTACTTTATTAGTCCTTATTGTTTTATTACGCTGATTCCTATGGGAATTTTATCTATTTTTTATGTTGTCCCTATAATCCCTTTTTATTCAAAGAGTCCCACGTTAAGAGATTTACCTTATTTAAAGGTATTTGTTATTGGATTAGTATGGAGTTTAGTAATTGTTTGGCTTCCTGTTCTTAACTCTCCTTTCTCATCAAACACTATTTATGGTAGTCTTGAATTGCCTCAGCTACAAGTTTTCTTATTTGTAATTGCCATTACTCTCCCTTTCGACATTAGGGACATTAATTTTGACAAAGCCAATAATTTAAAAACAATTCCTTTACTTATTGGAGTTAAAAAGACAATAATATTATCAGAAATTCTTTTAATTGGCTCTATAGTCCTGCTATTTGTTGCTAAAATAGAAGTTCAACACTTTTATGCTCTTGTAATTGGCCATATAATTACAATGATACTTGTAAGCTTAACTAATAAAAAACGTAACGAATTATTTTTTGCAGGCTTAATAGAAGGAACAGTTTTAATACTGTATTTCTCTATACTTATTACTGAGTATTTTTTTCTCTAATTTTCTTGTAGGTTCTTATTGCTAGCATTAATAAAACACCAAAAAGTACAATTCCTATAACACCCCAAACCCAACTTATTGAACTTTTTAGCACCACTAAAAAAACAATAGCAAATAAAAACACAGTAGCTACTTCGTTAAACACTCTTAATCTGAAAGAGGAAAAAGAGAGTTTATTTTTAACCAACTGAGCATACATTCTTTGACACATAAAATGATAAATATAGAGTGCTAGCACAAAAATTAATTTAATATGCATCCAAGGTTGACTCATATAATAAGAAAAGTTAGTAGAAAGCAACCAAGCGGCAAAAAAAACAGTTAAAATAGCAGAAGGCCAAGTAATTCCGTACCACAATCTTTTACTCATTAATTTATACTGCTTTTGCAAAATAGCTTTAGTATCTTCTTCCTCATTATTGGCTTCTACATAATAAATAAATAACCGAACAATGTAAAAAAGTCCAGCAAACCAAGTCACCACAAAAATAATATGCAAGGCTTTTATGTAGAGCATTTCCATAATGCTAAAGTATAAAAAACTACGCAATAAGATTATTATTACTTTTACAGCTATGTCAAAAAAAGGAGTTTTATTAATTAATTTAGGTACACCTAACAGTCCTTCAGTAAAAGATGTAAGAAAATACCTAACCGAATTTTTAAACGATCCTTATGTTATTGATATTAATTGGTTGGCTAGAACATTATTAGTTAACTTAATTATTGTTCCATTTAGGTCTCCAAAATCAGCAAAAATTTATCAAAAACTCTGGACTTCAAATGGTTCTCCTTTACTTTACTATGGTCATGAAATTGAAAAAAAACTACAAACGGAACTTGGTAGTTCTTATGGGGTACATCTTGCAATGCGCTACCAAAACCCAAGTATGAATAAAGTAATTGCAGAAATGGAAAAAAAGGAATATGATGAATTGATTATTATACCCCTCTACCCTCAATATGCTACATCAAGCACCAAAACAAGCATTGAAAAAGCTAAAAAACTATTAAATAAATGGTCAACAAAACCAATAGTAAAATTTGTTGAATACTTTTATAATGCTCCATTATTTATAGATACCATTATAGAACAATCAAAACAATACAAATTAGTCGATTATGACCACATTTTATTCAGTTATCATGGCTTACCTACCAGGCAGTTAAATAAAGTACACCATAATAAAACTTGTAAAGAATTGAATTGCAAGAAGAAAATAGGTGAGCACAACCAATATTGTTATCAGGCACAATGCTATGAAACCACCCGATTAATTACTCAAAAATTAGACCTTAAAAATGACGATTATTCAGTTGGGTTTCAATCTCGTTTAGATAATAAATGGGTAAAACCCTATTCAGACAAATTAGTTGAACAGTTGGCTAAAGATGGTAAAAAGAAGTTGTTGGTTTTTAGTCCAGCATTTGTTGCCGATTGTTTAGAAACCACCATTGAAATTAGTGATGAATACCAAGAAATTTTCACAAAAAATGGTGGCGGTAAAATTCAGCTAGTACCAAGTTTAAATGATCATCCAAAATGGATAGCGACATTAAAAGAATTAATTTTGACGAATTAAAAAATGTTTTTTTTTCTTTCTAAAATATTAAGCTTTTTACTTACACCAATTATTTGGGTTTTTATTTTATTGTTATGGGGAATATTAACCAAAAAAGCTATTCGAAAAAAAAGGTTACTACGAGCTACCGTTATCGTTTTTTACTTTTTTTCTAATTCTTTTATTACAGATGAATTTGTAAGGATATACGAAGAAAGAAACCAAACTTATTCAGAGTTGACTGAAACTTATGATGTTGGTATTGTTCTAGGTGGATTTTCTAACTATGATACCTCACAAGAATTCGTTCAGTTTCATTCTTCTACGGACAGGTTTATGGTAGGAATAAAACTTTATAAGACAGGTAGGATAAAAAAAATAATGATAGTAAGTGGTTCTGGACAGATAATGAAACCTGATGAAAAAGAAGCACTACATCTTAAGGATTATTTGTTAAATATTGGTATTCCAGAAGAAGATATTATCATTGAAGCTGAGTCTAAAAATACCAGAGAAAATGCAGTAAATACTGCTGAAATTTTAACTACAAAATATACTGATGGAAATTACATTTTAATAACCTCTGCCACTCATATGCCAAGAGCAAAAAGATGCTTTAAAAAAGTTGGATTAGCAATAACTCCCTTTAGTGTCGATCAACAAGCTGGTGAACGAAAATATTTAATTGATCATTTATTGATACCTAACATTGATAGTTTTTTACGATGGCAAACATTAATTAAAGAATGGACTGGTTTTATTGTCTATAAAATGGCTGGGTACATATAAAATCACAACCTTATTCTTAAAAATTACCCCGCAGAAAAAAATAAAACTTCTGCTAACAATCTTAGTTTTTATATCTCAACTAAAGCAATAACTCCATTATAGATTTCAACAATTAAGATTGATTTAAGGATTTGTTAGTGTTGGTTATCCCATATCATAGATACCAATTTCAACGGCTTAATAACCGAAATCAAAAAATATTTTGACGAATAATTAAGTATTTATACTGACTCTCTCTATCCGTTTTTTAACGGATTGTACACGAAAGAAACAATCTCTAAATTTATCATACCCTTAATTAAAACGAATTTGTTAGAAATACAAATACGGACTAAAATTTGAAACCATGAAAAAAGTTAGCCTATTAACACTGCTTACATTCTTTGTAAGCGTATTGCATGCACAACAAACTTGCTCAACAGCAGCATTAATAACAACGGCAAATACTTGTAACTTTACAACACACGCCACAGCGGGTACGGAACATTGGCTAAAATTCGTAGCCACAAGTCCAACTGTCAATATTTCCTTAATTACTGTAAAATTCGGGATTAACTCTCCTCACATTCATAACTTGGCTTTACTTACTGGCTCTTGTGGAAGCCCTGTGTTAATCGCAGAAGATGAATTACCTTTTGAAAGTGATGCAAAGGAATTATCCATTGATTTAAACGCTTCGGGTTTAATTATCGGACAATCTTACTATATCAGAGCGATACGATTTGCAACGGAAGTTGGTAGAACCTGTGATAAATCGGGTTGTACTGTTAATAATTCTACTGACCCAACTGTATTTGATATTTGTGTAGAGGATATTAACGTAATTATTCCTAAAGATTTTGGATTAGAGCTACCGTCCATCAGCTATTCCTTTCAAACTAATCGAGGTCAAATTATAGACCTTCTCGGAAATAAAAGACCAGAGATAAAACTATTCACCAGAACTAATCCAGCAGTATTCATTGCAGATGATAAAGTGTCTTATGTCTTTAATCAAGATGATGATATTATTGGAACACCAGATGCAATGCACCGAGTAGATATGACTTTAATAGGAGCTAACATAGGTAGAAAAGTATTTAAAACTGAAAAAATGGAAGGAGTAACGAATTACTACCTCGACCATACACCATTAGGGTTAACAGCTAATAAAGATTATTCCCGAACTGTTACCACTGATATTTATCCTAATATTGATATGCAATGGTATAGTAATAGTTTGGGCGAAAAACTCTATTTTATAGTTAAACCAACTGGCGACCCTAATAGTATAATAATGCAGTTTGATGGGGCAACAAGTGTTACAGCATTACCAAATGGAGCATTAAAAGTAACAACACCACTTGGAAATATAGAATATGAGCCACCTCACGCATACAGAGTAAATCCAGCAGGAAATGTAGTGCCTATGCCTTGGCAAGCCAAATTTCAAAATGCAGGGGCTAATAAAGTTAAAATACAAACGCATCCCTACGACCCAATAATGGACTTATACATACAAATTGACAAAGGGCATCAACTACCATCATCGGCACAAGCAATAGACAATTTAACGTGGAGTACTTATTTTAATGGTGCAGGAGATGATATTGCTTACGATGTTACCACAGATGCAGCAGAAAATGTGTACGTAATTGGAACTACAAGTAGTGCTGCTTTGTCCTTTCCGCAATCACCAGGAGCACATCAAACGCAATTAAGTGGTCTTAGGGATGCTTTTATTTCTCGATTCGACATAGGTGCAGTAAGAAAATTTTCTACTTTCTATGGTGGTACATCTACAGAAGAAGGTTACGGTATAGCTGTAGGTTCAACTAACAACCTTTATATTACAGGAACAAGTGGAAGTTCTTCTTTTCCTTCATTACCAACTAACAATGGTGTTTATGTTCAACCTACAGGACATAGTGGTTTTAATGGATATATAGCGGAAATGGATGCACTTTTAGGTACAGTTCTATGGCAAAGTTATTTTGGTGGAGCAGCAGAAGTAAAAGGTTATAAACTGGCTATTGACAATGCTAACAATATTTTCTTAACAGGTAGAGTACGATACACCACCAACATTGCTACAGCTACAGGAGGAGTTCCACCAGCGGGTGGTGCATCTGGTGGATTTCCTATTCTTACCCCTATAACTGCCTATGTAGATAATGCTTTTGATTTTTTGTCGATTGGTTCTGGAGGTTTAGGAACAAGTGACCACGATGCTTTTATAGCAAAGTTCAATTCAAATAATCAATTGGAATGGAGTACGCTTTATGGAGGGCAGAAATTTGATGATGCAAAAGAAATAGCAATTGACCCTATTAGCCAAGATGTTATAATTACGGGGAATACGAAAACTAATTTGATAAGTAATGACATTTGTGGAACTCCGTCTAACGGGGGATTTCCTTTATGTAATGGTTCTGGTTCTCCTTATTATCAAAACACTTGGAATTCAATGGGAGGATTTGGAAGCAGTTATATTGCAAGATTTAATAATATTGGTGAATTGAAATGGAGTACCTATTTTGATGGTTTAGCAGGGGGATTAGTTTTTAATAGTGTTGGAGATTTTTATGTTTCAGGAATAACCCAAACATCTACATCTAGTCAGAGTACTACAGCCCCAACAAATTCAGCACATCCAGTATGGGCTCCTGGTGCAGCCTTTGGCCAAAACTATGCAGGTAATTGGGATGTCTATATTAATAAATTCAATACATCCAACCAAATGACTTGGGGAACATACTACGGTGGTACAACCGAAGAAACAAATTCAAGTGTTGTTGATGAACTTGGAGAAACAGACCTGGCAGTTGACAGTAAAAACATTGTTTATTTAACAGGTTCAACTTCAATGCGACCAAGTAGTTTTAACGATTTTCCTACGTTTCAGTTTCCCACTTATTATTTTACACCGCTTTTACAACCTATTGTTGACTTTGTTCAACAACCTTTTATTGTTGCTTTTGATAAGTCAAATCAACGTCAATGGGCAACATTGTATGGTGCTGATTCAGGTACAGGTATAAATTTTGATGGTTATGATAATGGTATAGCTATAGCTACAGCAGGTAATTCATTATTTGTAACAGGGTTTTCACATAGCGTTGACTTTCCTTTTACTTGTCCAGCACCAACAACAGGAACACCGTTCTGTCAAAACTATACACCACCCGCATCCTTCGATGTTTTTTTAGGAAGATTTGATATAGCTACTCTTGTAGGAATAAATGAAGAATTGGCAAATAACCATAATCTGTTAGTTTATCCTAACCCAACTGCAAATGAACTAAACATAGAATTCTACATTGAAGATAAAAGTGACATCAATATCGCTATACATAATGTAGTTGGTCAGAAAATCTATGCTGAACAAGTACGAAGTTGTTTTGGAAAGTGCAAGAAGAAAATCAGCACAGAAAATTTGGCAAACGGTGTTTATGTAATTTCTATTAACTTTGAAGAAGGAACGGTTGTCAAGAAAATTATTAAACAATAAAGAGTGATAAAAAGAATAGTTGTCATATTATTAATTGTCTTAGTAAATTCCGTCTCAAGCTTTAGCCAAAATTGGCAAGGCTTGGGAACAGGAATGGATAATACTGTAAGAACTTTTTACACCGACACAATAGCCAACAAGCTATATATGGGTGGAAATTTCGCAGTATCAAATGGCGATACTACTTG
>JAJCYN010000516.1 GCA_029262915.1 Flavobacteriales bacterium | reverse complement strand
GTTTCGGCCAATAATATTTTCGACATCCCTGAGGATGATCAATTTAGAAATTATCGATTTAAATATGATCAAAAAGAAGGCATTGGCTATGTATATGTGGACAACAAAAAAGTTTGGGAAAGTAAAAAAAGACCAAATGCTCCACTCTTTTGGAAAATGAATGCAGCCGTCTGGATTGGAAAACACATGAATGGAGCTGGTAACGACAAACCACTAATAGATAATCTACTTATCAATGAAATAAAAAACTCATAGTATTATTAAAAAGTGTCATTTTTTATCACTTTTTGATCACTTTTTGACCATTTTCATCACTTTTATCACTTTTATTACGATTTTCATCCATTTTTAACGATTTATAGGGATTTTAAAATGTGGTTTAAGCATTGAAGAAGTGTTTATTTAATTTGTCCTACCCTAAAACGGAACGTCAGAAAAATTGTATTTTAGTGTTATGAAAAAATTATTCTTATTTGCTTTATTGCTAAGCCTCCTGTTTCTTATTGGTTGTGGAACTAACGATACCGAAAATCCAATATTTCAGGAGAAAAACAACTCAGAAGAGATAAACAACATTACTCAAATTGAAGGAGATGTTCCTCCTGTAATGCATTTTTACGAGGTCGATATGAATGAAGATGGGCAAACCATTGCGAGTCTTTTCGAAACTACCTTTAATATTACTGTAGACAAAGGTGTGTATTGGGCAGAGTGGAACTATGGAGATCAAGAAGACTTTGAAGAAATACAATTCATTACTGAAAAAACGCCTGGTACTGCCTATGAACTAAAAACTCAAAATGCATCCGGCACTACAACTTATCTTATTACCAAAGTAAATGATGATGGAATATGGGTAATGACCAACAGCCAAAATGATCATCATGGTTATTTATACGATATAGATGCAGCTATTCAATATGAAAATAATGAAGAAGCTGGAAATTGGGACGACACACCTCAACAGATTATTGCTAGTATTGGAAAAGATTGGATAACACTTACTAAACAAGATGGAGAATGGGTTATTTACAATGAATGTAGATATGGAAGTGGAGGATTGCATTTTGATGAAAATGGCGAATGGTTAGAATTTCATGGTGGTGGAGATGCCTATTCTAAAGAAATTCTTGAGATGAAACGAATTGATTACAACATTATACAAATTAAATGCAAAGGAGAATTTGATGAAGAAGGTTATGATGTTACCTTCACATCAACTGGTGAAGACATTATTATTATGAACGAAGGATCGGATCATGAAAGTGCTTTTTTACTAAGCTCCTCTTCAATGCCTATTACAAAGGTAGATGAAGAATGTGATGAGGAAGATTAATAATATTTACCCGCTCTTAAAAATAAAAGAATATCTATGAAAACGATGACATGCCAACAATTAGGTGGTGCCTGTGAGCAAACTTTTACTGCCAGCTCTTTTGAAGAAATAGCTAAACTCAGCGAGGCTCATGGTATTGAGATGTTTAAAGCAGGAGATAAAGCCCACTTAGATGCAATGAACAACATGCGTCAATTAATGCAAACTCCAGAAAATATGGTAAAATGGATGGATGAAAAAAGAGCTGTATTTGATGCTTTACATGAGGATTAAACTCGAGGAAAAAATAAACTTATTTATTGCGCCCAACTATCAATTTCGAAATATCTTTTAAGTAAACGGTGGTAGCTTTTCGGTAAATGGTAAAAACCTACTTATAAAGCGAACGGTATAAGGTATTGCTTCCCTATTTATTTAACCCATTCTAAAGTTAAAAACAATTGCTATCTTCGTTACATTATGAGGTCTAAAATACTGTTGTTGTTTTTAATTGTCTTTTTGGGGCAATATGGTTTTTCACAAACTACAAAAGAACGGTTGGCTTATGCTTATGAGCTCTATTATTCTAATCCTGATTCTTCCTTTCTTATCTGTGATCAAATTTCGAAACAACTTTCTGGAAAGAATTCAAATGAATTGGGAGATGCTCTTGTTGGTAAGGCACGTTATTATTTGCTAAAAACCAACTTTGACCAGGCGATTGAAGCACTCAATGAAGCACTAAAAATATATGAACAAAAAAACAATTTTTCGGGCAAGGCCAAATGCCATTCGTTAAAAAGCATCTTAATGTTCAGAATATCCGACAAAGAAAAAGGTTTTTACCATTCTAAAAAAGCCGTGGAATTGTACTCCTTGTCTAGTGATGTAAGAGGACGAATTACTGCTTTATCAAACCTCGCTTACAATTATTTATCTGACAATCAAAACGATACAGCCTTTATTTATTTGTTAAAACTCAAGCGTTCTGAAGAGGGTATGAAAGAAAATGGCAAATACTTTATGCATCAAAATTTTGGTTTGTATTATACAAATGTGAAAAATTACGAAGCCTCAATAGCATCACTCAATAAAGCACTTGTTATTGCCCAAAAAGAGAAAATGGTTGACAGTGAAACAAGTTGCCTAAAATCAATAGCAAGTACCTACATGTTGCTAGAGCAATATGAAACCGCCAAGAAATACCTAAACAAAAGTGTTGAAATTGCCATTAACAATAACCTGTTGCACGAAACCAACGAAGCGTACGTTACGCTTATTGAGGTACATGAAATTCTAGGGAACTATAAGGAAGCATTTCGCATAGAAAAATTGAATGACCGAATAGAAAAAGAAATCTATGACCTGGAAAAAATCAATAAAATCAACAAAATTGAAACGCAGCTTAGGCTTACAGAGAAAGAAAATATCATTGCTCGGCAGGAATTAGAATTGAAAGAAGAGCAAGTCAACACCTTGAAAGCTAAATCAAAAATAGCTCAACTCCTGTTTGTTGTTGTATTGAGTATTCTAGTTATCATTTTTGTTGTTATTGTGTTACTAAGAACCAAAAAGTTAAACAACGAAATAAAAGCTCAAAAAATGATGTTGGAGCAGAAAAATGAGGAAATAACCGACAGCATTACTTATGCAAAACGTATTCAATCTGCTATTTTACCTGATCTCGACTATTTTAAAAAGAGTTTGCCCAACTCTTTTATTTTGTACAAACCTAAAGACATTGTTGCAGGCGATTTTTATTGGATGCACACAACTAATGATTCGGTGTTATATGCCACGGCAGATTGTACCGGACATGGTGTTCCAGGAGCAATGGTTAGTGTTGTTTGTTCTAATTATTTAAACCAAAGTGTAAAAGAATTAAAAACTTCTAC
>JAJCYN010000515.1 GCA_029262915.1 Flavobacteriales bacterium | reverse complement strand
TTTTGAAAAAGCAGCTTCATTCATGTAGCCCAACATAAGGACTTGTAGTGTGTTGTTATTTTGGATTATTACTGGAACCAATCCATCTCCTTTAGTAAAATCTATATTCATCTTGTTTCAATTTTTTCTGTTTTTAAATATTCCTTCAAGACTGGTATTGATATTTCACCATAGTGAAAAATGCTTGCAGACAAAGCTCCTGTATCACTGGTTTTTTTAAATACAACTTTAAAATCTGCTTTTGTACCTGCACCTCCGGAAGCGATAATTGGAATGTTTACGGCTTTACTTACTTGATTTGTAATGTCTAAAGCAAAGCCTTTTTTTGTTCCATCATTGTTCATTGAAGTTAATAGTATTTCTCCAGCTCCAAGTCGTTCAATTTCTTTGGCCCATTCCAATGTTTTTAATTGAGTAGGTGTTCTCCCTCCATGAACAAAAACTTTCCATTCGCCACTTTCATATTTTGTGTCAATCGCGACTACTACACACTGACTGCCAAATTCTTTGGAGATGTCAGCAATTAATTGAGGAGTCTTAACAGCTGAAGAATTGATGCTTACTTTATCTGCTCCGGCTTTAATCAGTTTTGCAACATCGGCTACAGAATTAATTCCTCCGCCTACCGTAAATGGAATATTAATTTCAGTAGCTATTTTCTTCACCAACTCAATTAATGTCGAACGGTTTTCAATAGTAGCAGTAATGTCCAAGAACACTAACTCGTCAGCACCCTGTTTAACATATTTTTTTGCCAACTCAATGGGATCTCCAGCATCCCGAATATCAACAAAGTTGATCCCTTTTACTGTGCGTCCATCCTTGATATCCAGACACGGTATAATTCTCTTTTTTAACATAACGTTTGTAATTCTTTTAATGTTATTTTACCTTCATAAATAGCTTTTCCAACGATAGCACCTTCACAGCCAATTGCTTTGACTTTGATTAAATCATCCATACAAGCAACACCTCCACTGGCTATTAAATTAACATTGGTGTTGGATATGATTTCTTGGTACAAATCGTTTGACGTTCCTTCCAACATTCCATCTTTGGAAATGTCAGTACAAATGACATTGGTAATCCCTTTTTTTTCATAAACGGAAATGTATTCCAACACATCATCATCAACTACTTCTAACCACCCGTTGGTGGCAATTTTTCGGTTGATGCAATCTGCTCCCAAAATAATTTTATCACAGCCATACCTCTCTAGCCATCCCATAAATAATTCAGGATTATTCGCAGCAATACTCCCGCCAGTAATCTGATTGGCACCACTTTCAAAGGCAACACGCACATCTTCATTGGATTTTAAACCACCGCCAAAATCTATGCTCAAATTGGTATTGGTAGCAATTAACTCTAAAGTATCGCTATTCACAATTTGCTTCGATTTTGCGCCATCTAAATCCACCAAGTGTAAATATTGAATACCGTTGTCCTCAAACTCTTTGGCAATTTCTAAAGGGTTTTCATTGTACACTTTTTTAGTTGTATAATCTCCTTTGGTAAGCCTAACACACTTACCATCTATAATATCTATTGCTGGTATAATTCTCATAACTCTAGGAAGTTTTTTAGTATTTGCTCACCAATGTCAGCCGATTTTTCTGGGTGAAATTGAGTCGCATAAAAATTGTTTTTTTGCATAACTGCACTAAAAGGCTGAATGTAATTGCAAGTTGCGACTGTCTCATCGCTAATTTCTGCATAATAACTGTGTACATAATAAACATCATCTTCCAAATTAATTCCTTCTAATAAGCCTCCTTTTTTTGAAGAAAAACTGTTCCATCCTATGTGGGGAACTTTATCCTTTGGAGGGAATTTTTTTACTTGAGTGTTAAAAATACTCAAACAATTGGTGCTTCCTTCTTCAGTAAAATCGCACATCAATTGTAACCCCAAACAAATACCTAATAACGGTTGTTGAACATTAAGAATGGCTTCATCTAAGCCTCTTCCCTTAAGGTGTTTCATTGCAGAACTGGCTTCGCCTACACCAGGTAAAATTACTTTTTCAGCATTGATAATTTCGTTCGAATTATCAGTAATGATACTATCATAACCTAAACGAATTAAGGCATTTTGTACAGAGCTAATGTTGCCCGCATTGTATTTTATTATTGCTATCATAAACTCCCTTTTGTACTTGGTATCGAGTAATTATTAGTTTTATTTACTGCCATCTTAATCGCCTTAGCAAAGGCTTTAAAAATGGATTCTATTTTGTGGTGTTCGTTATCACCACTTGCTTTGATGTTGATGTTGCATTTAGCGGCATCGCTAAACGATTTAAAAAAGTGCTTGAACATTTCTGTAGGCATCTCGCCTATCATTTCACGTTTAAAATCGACTTCCCAAACCAACCAAGGTCTTCCACCAAAATCTAGTGCCATCTGTGCTAAACATTCATCCATGGGTAACAAGAAACCATAACGTTCTATTCCTTTTTTTGAACCCAAAGCTTGTATGAAAACTTCGCCCAAGGTTATTGCAACATCTTCAATAGTGTGGTGTTCATCAATTTCTAAATCACC
>JAJCYN010000514.1 GCA_029262915.1 Flavobacteriales bacterium | reverse complement strand
AAATAAACCATTCCCCCCCCCTTATTCTTAGCATAAAATTCATCTATACTATCATAAAGAAATAAGTTAATGTGTTTCCAGTAATCCAATCCTGCTCGCTTTAAACGTGCATCATCTATTTCGAACCCAAAAGGCTTTACCAAATGTAAATTACAACCAGATGCAAGACTGAGCCGTCCAATATTACCAGTATTCATTGGTATTTCTGGTTCTATCAAAACAATATTAAAAGCCATGAATTAAAATATATATTTCATTATGATTTCATTTCCATCTTTTTTACCTGTATCAATAAAACCTAAGCTTAAGTAGAAAGCATCAGCACCATCTTTCTCTTTAGGTACATAAGAAGTTATGAGTTCTTTTATGTTGGGGTTGGTTTTTATGAAATCTATTACTTGATGCATAGCTTCTTTTCCATATCCTTTGTCTTGGTACTTTTTATCAATCATTAATCGCCAAAGCCAATACTCCTTCTTTTTATCATCAATAGAAAGCATTACAAAGCCAACTGGGTTTTCGTTAAAATAGATTGCTCTAAACCAAGCTTCATCATAATAGTTTCCTTGAGAAATAGATTCAGCATTGGTTGCTACTTGATCTTTTTGATGCTCTTTTACAGTTAACCGTATAATTACATCAATATTCTCTCTAGTTATTTCTTTAAGCGATATCATTCTTTAAATTTAATAGATTATTTATTTCCTTTACTTCTCCAATTTGCATGTGAGCTAAATGAATTTCCCCTATACGAACCCTTACTAAACGAAGGGTAGGGAACCCAACTGCTGAAGTCATTTTACGTACTTGCCTAAATTTTCCTTCTCGTAAAATGATAGCTATCCAACTTGTAGTTCCATGTCTAGCATCTCTTATTTTTTTACTCCTTGTTGCAAATTCAGGTGAAGGACTAAGTAGTTTTGCTTTACACGGTAGAGTGGTGTATTTTTTTCCTTCAAATCCAATTTCCACGCCTTGTTGTAACTCGTGAATAGCTTCGTCAGTTATTGAACCATCAAGCTGTGCGTAATATTCTTTTTCTATTTTACTGCTGCACATGTAATTACTTGTTTTTCCATCTGTTGTAAGTAGTAATAACCCTTCTGATTTTTCATCCAAACGACCAATAGCCATTGTTCCTCCAGGAAAATCGTGTAATTCACCCAACAACTTTTTAGTGTTTTGCTTTGGTCCATTATTCACAAACTGACTCAAATAACCATAGGGTTTATAAAGAATAAAATGACTGTTTTTTTGTTTTTGAATTTTCATATTTTGCATACTCATCAAAAATAGACAATAAATAAATTGAACGAGATTTCGTTAACAGCAATAGGAATATTACTTTTGTGAAAACTAAAAAACATCAATAAGTAAAAATGGCTAAATCGCAACAATCATTTAATAAAAAAGAAAAAGAAAAAAAACGTTTAAAAAAACGTGAGGATAAAAAGAAAAAAGCCGAAGAACGCAGGGAGAATTCTTTAGGAGGTAGTTTAGATAATATGATGGCTTATGTTGATGAGTTTGGAAATATAACAGATACTCCACCTGATCCAACAATAAAGAAAAAAGTAATTAAAGCCAGTGATATAGAAATAGGAATTCCGAAAAAAGAAGCGGAAGAAGTTTTTGATGGTGACTTGACTGGTAAGGTTGATTTCTTTGACACATCAAAAGGTTTCGGTTTTATTCTAGACAGTAGAAATCAAGCAAAATACTTTGTTCACGTTAGCCAACTTATAGATGAGATTGCGGAAGGTGACAAAGTTACCTTTGAGCTGGAGCAAGGTCTAAAAGGAATGAATGCCGTTAAGGTAAAAAAGATATAGTTTTATATCAGTAAACCTTCTTGTACTTAATTTTAGTTGTTTATGAGTGCTTCTTTTGAAAAATTCAGGTTATCTAAACAGCTTAATTTTGCAATTGATGATTTAGGGTTCACACAACCTACACCCATCCAAGAAGCATCATTTTCTGTCATTCTTTCAGGCAAGGACGTAGTTGGTATAGCACAAACAGGAACGGGTAAAACCTTTGCTTATATGCTTCCCATTCTAGAAGAGTTAAAATTTTCTAAGCAAAACAATCCTAGGATATTAATTTTAGTTCCCACAAGAGAGCTTGTTTTACAAGTGGTAGAAAACATTGAAAGTTTTTCTAGTTATATGAATGTTAGAGTGGTTGGTGTTTATGGAGGCGCAAACATCAATACTCAAAAACAAGCGGTAGCTCAAGGCTGTGATGTTGTTGTTGCAACACCTGGGAGGCTCTATGATTTATCATTGAGTAGAGCATTAAAACTGAAAGGAATTAAGAAATTGGTGATAGATGAAGTTGACGTAATGCTTGACCTTGGTTTTCGTTTTCAATTGACAAACATATTTGAACTTCTACCTGAAAGGAGACAAAATATTATGTTTTCAGCTACTATGATAGATGAAATCGATGCAATGATCAATAATTTTTTTATTTCTCCAGAAAAAATATCTATAGCGGTTAGTGGTACACCACTAGATAATATTGTGCAGCAATGCTATCAAGTAAAAAATTTTTACACGAAGGTTAATTTATTAGCTCATCTGCTAAGAGATAGGGAAGAGTTTGTTAAGGTATTGGTGTTTGTTGCCAATAAAAAAAGTGCTGATCGTTTATTTGAAGTACTCAAAGAGGAATTTGACACAGAAATGGGAGTGATCCATTCTAACAAATCGCAGAACTACAGGATTCGATCTATTGAACAGTTCGATAATGGGAAGAATAGGGTTTTGGTTTCTACAGATGTAATGGCTCGGGGATTAGATTTAGATAGAATATCGCATGTTATTAATTTTGATACTCCAACCTTTCCTGAGAACTATATGCACAGGATAGGCAGAACTGGTAGAGCAGAGGAGGAGGGAAAAAGTATCCTGTTTTATACTAAGGGCGAAAAAGAATCTAAAGAAGGAATTGAAAAATTAATGGATTATAAAATCCCTAAAATACCTTTTCCTAAAGAAGTTGAATACGCTAAGGAACTTACTCCTGAAGAAAGGCCTGAAGAGGGCGAATCAAAGAATTACAATAGAAACATTAAAACGGAAAAACGCGGGGCAGGTTTTCACGAGAAAAAAGAGAAGAATAAGAAAATTAATCAAGGAGGTTCTTATAAAAGAGAGATCAAAAAGAAATATAAGAAGAACAAAACCAGAGGTGACAAAAACTTTAACAGACGTAATAAATAAGATGAGGATTGAGTAAAAAAGAATTAAGAATATATTTAAACGACCTTACCAAAGACCAGTTAAAAGAACAAGTGCTTGATTTATATACTCGTTTTAAACCTGTTAAAACCTACTATAACTTTGTGTTTAATCCAAAAGAAGAAAAACTCTTGGAAGAGGCTAAATATAAAATTTCTAAAGAATATTTCTCCTTAAACAATAGAAAACCAAAAATGAGGAGGTCTATTGCTCAAAAAATTATAAAACATTATATTCAATTGGGTGTAGACGGATACGTCATTGCCGATGTTATGTTATTTAATATGGAAATTGCCCAAAAATACACCAAAGAAAAACCCATAGGACAAACCTCCTTTTACCACAGTATGCTTAAAAGCTTTCAAGAACTCGTAAGGTTTATAGATGAAAAGGGCTTAGGTGATGATTTCAACATGCGTATCTCCCAAATACTGGCTACAAGTAAAGAACAAAACTGGCCAAATTATTATGAGTTTGAAGGTATCTTAAAAACTCAATAATTCGGAAACGGCACTTTTAAATCGTGTTTTAGTTAAATTGTTCAACGTAATGTTCTCAATTTCATTTTCTCCAATGGTTATTTCTTTATACCCTAGTACCGCATTTTCATCTTTAACAGAATAGGCCAATAACATAACTTTTTCTCCTTTAGGAATACCCGTTGCTTCGTATTGGTCTTTATGGTTTGAATTTGAATAACAAGGCATTACTGAATTGATATCCTTAAAAACAATACGAACCACCATAGACTCTTCAGAGTCAATTCGAACTGCTAAAGTGGTTGTGTTTTTAGCCTCATAAAAACGGTCGCAATTAATCCACCCCAATTTACCTGCTGACATCTCATAAAAATCTACTGCTGCTAAACTTTCGATATAGGGTTTATCAAGAATTTCTCCATATTCATCTTCACCTTGCCAAGCATTATAATTCTCGTTATTAAACTGTATGTTTTCACTCCTTATTTGCTGCTGAATCGCTTGTTGTGGGAGTTCAGAATCCATTTGTGC
>JAJCYN010000513.1 GCA_029262915.1 Flavobacteriales bacterium | reverse complement strand
AGTTATTGTTGCACAGCATATGAGTTTACCATGTATGGCTATGTCAATTATTACTGATTTAGGAGTAGATGGAAAAATAGTAGAAATTAGTCATGAAGAAGTACAGGAAGTAGCCAAAGCAGCTGAACCAAAAATGACATTAATAATCAAAGAATTATTAGCTCAAATATATGCTTCAGAAGCTGTTTCAAAATGATACCGAATGGGTGTTTACGATAAATACAAAACTGTAATTTACATTCAATTTTTCCACTAAAAGTAAAGCTTATACTACTGACTCAACTAAGTTTTTAACTATGAAAAAAATAATTTTATTTTCAACCTTAATTATTTTACTTTTTTCTTGTAAAGAAGAAAATACACATTTTAATTCATCTGTTTCTGGAAATCTTACCAACTTAAATGAAGGGGATAAAATATACTTAGATTATTTAACCCCTCAACAACTTTATACTAAAGATACGGCAACAATTGATGAAAATGGTAATTATAGTTTTGAATATAAAATTGAAACCTTAGGTTATTACCGATTAAGAATAAACAATCAGAATTTTATCAATCTCGTTCTTAATGTTGATGAGAAACCAATTATTAATGGTGATGGGAATAACCTAATGGACACTTATACAGTTGAAGGATCTGATGAATCCAACAAATTAAAGCAATTCAATTTAGCATATAAAACAAATGCATTCGCTCAAGATTCTCTTGGGAGGGTCTATCAAGCTAATCCAACAGACCAAAACCTGTTTGTTCAACTGCAACAAGCTAAATTTGGTGCAATCAATGATATGAATAATGTATTTATTAGTTTAATAAATGAAAATCCAGGTTCTTTGGTAAGTTTAGCAGCTGTTCAGCAACTCGACCAAAAAGTTAATTCAGACTTATTTGATAAGGTAGATGAAGCTTTAGCCAAAACAATAGCTAATGATCCTTGGTTTATTGATTTTCATAAAAAAGTAGAAAGCTTTGTAAGCTTATATGTAGGTGAACCTTCTCCAGATTTTACTTTAAATGATGTAGAAGGAAAACCAGTATCTCTCTCTTCTCTAAAAGGAAAAGTAGTTTTAATAGATTTTTGGGCATCTTGGTGCAGACCATGCCGAGCAGAAAATCCAAATGTGGTAAAAGCTTATAATAAATATAATAAAAAAGGGTTTGATGTACTGAGTGTTTCGTTAGATGGAATGCCACAACAACAAAATGCTAAACAAGACTGGGAGAACGCTATAGAAAAAGATGGCTTAATATGGAAAAACCATGTTAGTGATTTAAAAGGCTGGAGTTCTTCAATTGTCCCTGTTTTTGGAATAGAAGGAATTCCTTTTACCTTGTTGGTAGATAAGGAAGGAATTATTCTTGGGAAGAATCTAAGAGGAGAAGAATTAGAGAAAAAACTAGCCAGCATCTTTTAAAATCATTCTATGATAATTATCGGAATAGCGGGAGGAACAGGTTCAGGAAAAACAACTGTTGTCACAAAAATAGCTCACAGTTTGCCTGATGAAAACGTTACCATTTTACCTCAAGATGCTTATTACCAAGATAATTCTCAATTAACATTTGACGAACGAAAAAAGATAAATTACGATCATCCAAAATCCATCGATTTTGAGCTTTTGTTGGAGCATATCAAAAACTTAAAAAAAGGAGAAGAGGTTAACCAACCTATTTATTCTTACATTACCCATTCTCGTTCTGATGATTATAAAGTTGTACATCCTAAAGAAATTTTAATAGTTGAAGGAATTTTAGTCTTTACAAACGAAGAATTAAGAAAACTTTGTGACATTAAAATATTTGTCCATACTGATGCTGACGAACGTTTAATTAGAAGGATTAGACGAGATATTACTGAGCGTGGCAGAGACATTAATGAAGTGCTTAATCGCTACGAAAAAACCCTAAAACCAATGCACAATCAATTTATTGAAACTACCATGAAATATGCTGATATGATTATTCCTGTTGGAGGAGAAAATAAAGTTGCAATAGATATTTTGGTCTCAATGATTAAAGAAAAAATTGGGAAATAATATTTCATACATTTGCTTATCTATCAAAATAAAATAATGAAAGTTTTACTTTTTTTCGTTTTCATTAGTTTTACTTCCCTCTTATTTTCTCAAGAAGAAAAACCTTATTTTCAACAACAAGTAAACTACAGTATTAATGTAGAGTTAGATGATGAAAAACACGAATTAGTAGCTTTTGAAAAAGTTACTTACACCAATAATTCTATAAAAACACTCCACTCTATTTATTTCCACGTTTGGCCAAATGCTTATAAAAAATACAACTCAGCATTAGGTAAACAGCAGTTAGAAGATCATAACACAAAACTTTATTTTGCTCCTGATGATATGCTTGGTTATATTGATGGTTTAGAATTTAAAGTTGGTGATGAAAATTTAGAATGGAGTTTTACCCCAGATAATGAAGATATATGTTCCGTTTTTTTATTGGATCCACTTCTACCAGGAGAAACGGTAGAAATAACCACCCCCTTTAATGTTAAAATTCCCAAAGGCATTTTTTCTAGGTTAGGTCATATTGGACAATCATATCAGATTACACAATGGTATCCAAAACCGGCAGTTTATGATAAAGATGGTTGGCACCAAATGCCTTATTTAGATCAAGGAGAATTTTACTCAGAGTATGGAACTTTTGATGTTTATATAACCCTCCCTAAAAATTATGTAGTTGGTGCAACAGGCGATTTAGTAAATGGAGAAAAAGAGTTGGATTGGTTGAACGAAAATACTAAGAAAACTGCTACAATTGATTCTTTTGACCATAGTGATATGTCTTTCCCTCCATCAAATGACACTACAAAGACACTACACTATCATCAAGAAAATGTACATGACTTTGCTTGGTTTGCAGATAAACGATACCACGTTTTAAAAGGAGAGGTAGAACTGCCGTATAGTAAAAAGAAGGTGACTACATGGGTAATGTTTACTAATAACGAAGCAAGTTTATGGAAAAAAAGTATTCAGTACTTAAACGATGCAACTTATTATTACTCCCTTTGGAATGGTGATTACCCCTACAATCATGTTACTGCTGTTGATGGTGCATTAAGTGCCGGAGGTGGAATGGAATATCCTAACATAACCGTTATTGGTGAATCCAGTAATGATTTTGGATTAGAAACAGTTATTATGCATGAAGTTGGTCATAACTGGTTTTACGGTATTTTAGGTTCTAACGAACGTGATCATGCATGGATGGATGAAGGGTTAAACTCAATGAATGAAAATAGGTACATTGAAAAAAAATATCCCAATAGAAAATTAATTGGAGATTCTGCAACCATAGAAAAAGGACCTTTACAACTGTTCGACATTACTCAATATAAACACAAAACTTCTTATGAATTGCTATACCTAGTTAATGCCAGAAGGAACCAAGACCAACGAATAGAAGAGCTTTCTTCCAATTATACATCTTTAAATTATGGTGGAATCGTTTATTCTAAAACTGCCATCGTTTTTGATTATTTAATGGCTTATTTAGGAGAAGAATTGTATGACAAATGTATGCACCGTTATTTTAATGAGTGGAAATTTAAGCACCCTCAGCCAGAGGATTTAGAAAAGATTTTTGAAGAAGAAACAGGTAAAGACTTAAGTTGGTTTTTTGAAGGATTAATCAAAACCACCAATAAAATTGATTACAAAATTGCTGGTTCAAAAAAAGACACAAGTAATGCTGATAACATTTTATTAAAGATCAGAAATAAAGGAGAAATTCATGGTCCGTTTTCTATTTCAGGAGTTAAAGATGGTAAAATTGTAACTACACAATGGTACGAGCCAATTGGTAAGAAAAAATTCGTTGTATTTAAAAAAGGTGAATTTGACAACTATAGGATTGATGCCCAACTAGACATACCAGAAGTCAAACGTAAAAACAATACATTAAAAACAAAGGGGTCATTCAAAACTACAGAGCCATTGAGACTTCAGTGGTTAGGAAGCATTGAAAATCCTGACAAAACCCAACTATTTTTTACTCCAATTGCAGGTTGGAATATGAACGACAAAGGGATGCTAGGAATGGCTTTTTACAACTCAACCATCCCTTTTAAAAAGTTTGAATACGTAATTGCCCCAATGTATGCTCTTAATTCAGAAAATATAAATGGCTATGCCAGTGCTTTTTATCATATATCCCCAAGTTCATTATTCCAAGACATAGAAATTGGTAGCAACGTTGCATCCTTTTCTTATCTAAGATTTGACACTCAACAAAATAATAGTGGAAAAGAAGTTTTAGAGTATTATAAAATAACTCCTTCTGTTAAATTTACATTTAAGAAAAAACGTGCAAGACAACACAGTTCTCTCTATTTTTATATAGAAAACATTAATATTTTTGAAGAAAAAGCCAATTATTTTTTAAATAATGAAGGAAAAAATGTTTTTGATGTAGAAGTAGAAAATTTCTATGTAAATCGTTTCACAATTGGTATTAATAGCTTACACCCTATTAATCCGTTTAATGTTACAGCAGCTATTCAACAAGCAGATAATTTTGTTAAATTGGATTTAACCGCTAATTATCATTTTGCTTATAAAAAATATAAAACAGGCTTAGACATTAGAATTTTTATTGGTCGATATTTGTACAATAAAGACGAAGCAATTAATAATAAATTCAATTATAATTTAAGTGGTGGGGAAAGTTCCGATTACTTATATGATCAAATCTTTTTAGCTAGAAATACAACTAACGGGTTTTTAAACCAACAATTTGCTGTAACAGACGGAGGTTTTAAAAATCTTGCTTTTGCAGAAAGTGAAGATCAATTTGTAATTGCAAACAAATGGTTAAATACCATTAATATAAAAAGTAATTTATTTACTAAGAGAGTAAGTGTTTATGCAGATTTTGGTCTAGTAGGATTTTCGGATAGAGATTTTAAAGGGAATGAAATAGATGGTGTTTCTAATGTTGCTTACGATTTTGGTATTGCAGTAAATATTGTTCCTGAAATTTTTGAAATTTACTTTCCAATAGGTATGTCAAGTGATTTAAACCAATTGAACTACGGAGAAAAAATTAGATTTACATTAAAT
>JAJCYN010000512.1 GCA_029262915.1 Flavobacteriales bacterium | reverse complement strand
TGGAATGTGTATTGTTCTACAAAAGCTGGATTAGATATGTTTAGCCAAGTGTTGAAAGAAGAGGTGAAAATTGATAATTCAAACATTAAGGTATTGAGTTTAGCCCCTGGTATTATTGATACCGATATGCAGATTAAGATCAGATCAGCTGAAGAATCAGCATTTTCCAACATTGAAAAATTTATTGAGTACAAAAAAGAAGGAGATTTAGTACCTCCAACTATTACAGCTCAGCAAATTTTAAGATTTATTCGAGAGGATGAATTGTCAACAAATGTTATTTGTTCAGTCAAAGAATTAACAAAATAAGTGTTTGGATGTCCACTTAACGACAAAATTGACCGATAATCAAATTTTTAGCATTCAAACAATTAAAAATTATTATATTTGGTAGTTGTCAGTTTTTGCTGACTTTCGCATTAGCTAATCTAATATAAAACTAAAATTATGAAAATATTTAAACTATCTTTACTCGTATTTGGTGCAGTAATTTATGCATCCAACATAAACGCCCAATCACAAGCAAAAGCTGGAAATTGGTGCCATACCGATCAGCATACCATAGATTTATTAGGTGGTAATCTCGCTTTAGAACAAGAGGCAATAGATTTTAGGCAGGCTATGAGAGATTCTCAAAAAGATTCTCCAACGGATAAGGCTGCTCCATATATTATTCCTGTTGTATTTCATGTTATTACTGATAATGGAGCAGGATTTGTTTCTAAGGCAGATATTGATGGTGTAATGCAAACAATGAATGAGGATTTTACACGAACCAATTCAGATGCAGGAAACACTAGAGCAGTATTTTTACCACGAGCTATGAGTATGAATATTGAATTTAGATTAGCACATTTAGATCCTTTTGGTAATTGTACAGAAGGGATAGTACGAGCAGATTCACCTTTAAGTACAGATGCTGGTGATGCGGTTAAGGCTGTGAGTTATTGGGATAGTAAGAAATATTTAAATATTTGGGTTGTTAATTCCATTGGCGGAGGCGGAGGAGGCGGTATTATTGCTGGTTACGCTCAATTTCCATTCGGTTTTGGAGGAGGAATTAACAATACTTATGGTGTTGTAATAGCTGCTCCATTTGTTAGAGCAGGAGAAAGAACCTTAACTCACGAAGTAGGTCATTGTTTTAGTCTTTTACATACTTTCCAAAGCGGTTGTGGTTCTAATTGTTCGAATTCAGGAGATTGGATTTGTGATACTCCTCCGGTTACGACAAGTAGTTTTGGATGTCCAACTACAAATAATACGTGTTCAAATGATGCAAATGGACCAGATCCTTATGGAACTAATGTTGTGGATATGATAGAGAATTATATGAGTTACAATGGCTGCCAAAATTTGTTTACGTTGGATCAAAAAGCAGATATGGAATCAGTATTAAATTCAACGAGTACTACTCAAGGATTAGACCAATTAAATACTGCAGCAAATCGTGCTGCAACAGGAGTAGCGGATCCTTATACTCCAGCTAATTGTGCTCCTATTGCAGATTTTACTTTTGATCACAAAAGTATCTGTGAAGGAGGAACAGTAACGTTTGCTGATAACTCTTACAATGCTATTCCTAATGCTTGGAGTTGGACATTTACAGGAGGATCACCAAGTACCTCTCCGTTGCAAAACCCAACAGTTACATATCCTACTGCTGGGGTTTATAGTGTTACTTACCAACCATCATCTACTGGAGGTATGGCAACTTCTGTTACAAAAACAAGTATTATTACTGTAAACTCGTTAACAGCTACCTATGCAGGACCTATAATAGATGGGTTTGAAAGTAGCCCTCAATTCGGAACTGATTGGACAATTGTGAATCAGGCAGGTAGTGGACAAACGTGGACACATAATACTGCTGCAGCTACAACAGGGACAGGTTCAGTTAGAGTCCGTAACTTTTTTAATAATGGTGGTGACAAACATGATTTAATTAGCCCTTCCTATAATATTTCAACTGCAACGACTAAGACTCTTACGTTTAAACAAGCTTTTGCTAAGAAATCTTCAGCAAATACTGATAAGTTATTGGTTTGGTGGTCTATTGATTGTGGAGAAAACTGGTCGTTAAGACTCCCATTAACAGCGGCTTCAATGGCTACAGCACCAGATGTTACTGCTGTATTTGTACCAACTTCTACACAATGGGTTCAGAGATCAGTTGATCTTTCTTCAATAGGCTCTGCTACAAATGTTTGGTTTAAGTTTGAATTTACTGAAGGTGGCGGTAATGACATCTACCTAGATGATATTAACATTGGGAATGCTTCTGTTGGTATTGATGATTTTAGTAATATTGGCAACTTTAATGTTTATCCTAATCCTACTAAGTCTAGTGCTCAAATTTCTTTTAACTTAATTAAGAATATAGATAACTTGAGTATTAAAGTAAGAAATGCTGTTGGGCAAGAGGTAACTAACGTTATCAGTGGTCAATCATTTGCCATTGGACAATATACTCTGAAAATAGATGAACAAAGAAAATTATCACCAGGAATTTATTTTATAGAATTTAATGCTGATGATAACATTAAAGTAGAAAAATTAATAGTTCAATAATCACTACAAATTAGTTGATCAACAAAAAAGCCCTCAAGGAATTTCCTTGAGGGCTTTTTTAATTTCTTATAAAGATAATATTAATGTGTGTTCTTATTAATTTCATCTTGTAATTTACGCATAGTTTCTTGCTCTTTTTTTAATGATTTTTTCCGAAAAACTTCAAACTCATTTTCTACCTTTTCTAATTCATTTTTAGAACGTTTAGTAATTAGAGTACTCTTTTTAAATAAAGTAATAAATAGAACTAAAGCTATAAGTAATAAAGTAATTATACTCCATACAAAAATAGTATAGCTGGATTTACTTATTAGTTTTCCAAAAAAAGAAATGCTATCTACTTCTTCTGAAATGTGCTCAATTTCGTTTTTTAATGTTTGTACTTCATTTTCTAATTGGCTAATAACACTTTCAATTTGTGTAACAGATTTATTAGCACTTATAAGGTCTTTTCTAATTGTTTTAATAGAATCTAATGTGTGAGCTTTTACTTTTAGAATAGAAGTTCTTCTGATCAATTGAAAGTCTTTAAACTTCGAAGATTTTGTAATAATGTAATCAAATTGTTGTTCAATGCTTCCAGAGTCTAATTCTGGTTGAGCTATATTTTTCTTTTTACTTTGTCCAACTGTTATTGACGAGACAAGGGTTAAAAAAGTAAAAGATATAAGAATGATTTTTTTCATAATAGTTATTTTTTTCTCATAAATATTTGAATGGGAACACCTGTAAAATTAAAATGTTCTCTTAATTTATTTTCTAAAAAACGTTTGTAAGGTTCTTTAACATATTGTGGTAAATTGCAGAAGAATGCAAAAGAAGGTGCATGAGTTGGTAGCTGGGTAACAAACTTAATTTTTATCCATTTTCCTTTTAATGCCGGTGGAGGAAATTGATTAATTACCTCTAACATTGTTTCATTCAATTTAGAAGTAGGTATTTTTTTACAACGGTTTTCATAAACTTGAACTACTTCTTCTAGTGCTTTATGTATTCGCTGTTTGTTTAATACTGATGTGAAAACAATTGGAACATCTGTAAAAGGAGCAATTTTTTTTCTAATTTGCTCTTCAAATGCTTTCATTGTATTGGTTTCTTTTTCAACCAAATCCCATTTATTCACTAAAATAACAACTCCTTTTTTATTTTTAATGGCTAAGTTAAAAATATTCATATCTTGAGCCATAACGCCATCTAACGCTTCAATTAAAAGTAAACAAACATCAGCGTTTTCTATTGCTCTTACCGCACGCATTACAGAGTAAAACTCAATATCTTCATTCACTTTTCCTTTTTTCCTTAACCCAGCAGTATCAATTAGTTTTAAATCAAAACCAAAGGCATTATAGTGTGTTGTAATAGAATCCCTTGTTGTTCCAGCAATATTGGTAACAATGTTTCTATCCTCTCCAATTAATGCATTTAGTAAAGAAGATTTTCCAACATTAGGTCTTCCAACAATCGCCAACCTTGGTATTCCATCCTCTTCACCTTCTTCAGGAAGGTCTTCAAGATTGTTGACCACTTCATCCAATAATTCACCAGTTCCACTTCCATTAACAGAAGAGACATTAAAAATATCATCCGCAATACCTAATCCGTAAAAAACACCCGAATCAGGAATTCGAGCATTATTATCTACTTTGTTAGAAACCAGAATTATTTTTTTATTTGCTCGTCTTAAAAGATTTGCTACTGATTGGTCAAGTTCTTTAATTCCTATAGAAACATCTACGACATAGATGATCAAATCACATTCTTCAATAGAAATAATGACTTGTTTTCTAATTTCATCTTCAAAAATATCGTCAGAGCCTTTAATATAACCACCAGTATCAATTAAAGTAAATTCTTTTCCATTCCAATCTACTTTTCCATAATGCCTATCGCGAGTAACACCACTTGCTTCATCAACAATGGCACTACGGGTTTCTGTTAACCTATTAAATAAGGTAGATTTTCCAACATTTGGTCTTCCTACTATTGCAACTATGTTTCCCATAAGAGGCGACTAAATTACCTAAAACTATCTGTTTAGGTACCCAAAACGTTTTAATTGTGTTTCATTGTTTCTCCAATCTTTGTTTACTTTAACGTAAAGCTCCAAGAAAACTTTTTTATCAAAGAATTTCTCCATGTCTAAGCGAGCTTCTGTACCAATTTTTTTTAATGCTTTACCCTGATGACCAATAATAATTCCTTTTTGAGAATCTCGGATAACCATAATTACGGCCCTTATTCGAATAATTTTTTTATCTTCTTTAAATTCTTCTACTTCCACTTCACATGAATAGGGAATTTCCTTTTTATAATTCATCAAAATTTTTTCTCTGATAATTTCTGAAACAAAAAACTTTTCGGGTTTATCGGTTAATGTGTCTTTATCGTAAAATGGTGGAGATTCTGGCAAGGCGGCTTTTATTTCTAATAATACCTGATCTACATTAAAATTATGGAGGGCTGAAATCGGAAATACCTTAGCTAATGGCAATTGCTCTCCCCAGTACTTTACTCTTTCTTCTAAAAAATCTTGTTCTACTTCATCAATCTTATTAATAAGTAAAATAATAGGAGTTTGTATTTTCTGAAGTTTTTCCAGTATTTCTTTATCCTTAAAAGATTTTTCTTGTACTTCAACCATTAACAATAGTACATCTGCATCAGATAAGGCAGTGTTTACAAAACTCATCATTCCCTCGTGCATTTTGTAGGCTGGATCTACAATACCAGGAGTATCAGAAAAAACAATTTGATACGCCTCATCATTTACAATGCCCAAAATGCGGTGACGTGTAGTTTGTGCTTTAGATGTAATAATGGATAAACGCTCACCCACCAATACATTCATTAATGTTGATTTACCCACGTTTGGAGCACCAATAATATTTACGAAACCGGCTTTATGCATTTTATTTTAAATAATCTGATGTTGCAAAGAAACAAAATATTA
>JAJCYN010000511.1 GCA_029262915.1 Flavobacteriales bacterium | reverse complement strand
AAGTCCTGAAAAGGACACCACAAAACCAACAGTACAAAATCCACATTGTGTACCTGATTCATCTATCATTGCCTGTTGAACAGGCGATAAGCCTTCAAGATTTAATCCTTCAATAGATACAATGTGTTTGCAAATGGCATTTCCTAAAGGCGTAATACAAGAGGTAACAGATTTGTATTCCATTTTTCCATCAACTAAATCACCTATTAAAACAGTACACGCTCCACAATCTCCTTCTCTACAACCAATCTTAGTTCCCACCAAGTTTTTCTCATATCGAACAAAATCTAAGATTGTTTTTCCAGCATTAGAATCAGTGATAATTTCAGTATTGTTTAATATAAATTTTATCATAAACGAATATTAATTTGGAACCTTTAAAAGTAAGGTATTTTTTAAATTTACAAAAGGAGTCTCAATAAGGAATTAATTTAAACGTCAGTTCGATATAAAAAAATTGTGTCAGTTTGAGTGAAATTTTGTCCCGATAGCTATCGGGAGAATTTTGCAGTTTATACTGAGCGAAGTCGAAGTGAAAACAAATAATTTCATTTCAAAAACTTATTCTTGAACTCACTTTATTCTATTTTAGCACCATTCTCAACCCAGCATTGGATAATATCTCGTTCTTCCTGAGTCATACCTGTTTTGTTTGCCATAGGCATCGTTTTGGTCAAAACAACCCTATTCAATATTCGGTCAGAAAGTTTGGCACATTCCTCTGGTGTATCCAATTTAATTCCATTAGGAGCAACTTTAAAAACATCATCTGTTGCATTTACTGAATGACATTGAACACATCTTTTCTCCATTATAACTTGAATTTCAGAGAATGCCGGAGCATCACCATCACAAACTGATGTAGTTCTTGGAGCAGAAATAAAAGTTAAAGAAAGCATTCCAACAACTGCTACAGGTAATATCCAAACTGCTTTTTCTCCTTGTTCAATTTTGTTTAAATAATGTTTTACTAAAACACTACTTAAAGTTAATCCCATCAAAATAATCCAGTTAAAAGAGTGTCCAAATGTGCTTGGAAAGTGATTACTAACCATTATAAAGATGACTGGTAATGTAAGGTAGTTGTTATGTCTTGAACGTAATAGTGCGTTTTTTCCTAAAGTAGCATTGGGTGCTTCTCCTCTTTTGGCAGCATTCACCATCGCTTTTTGTGATGGAATAATAACTCGAAAAACATTACCCACCATCATTGTTCCAATTAATGCTCCTACGTGTATGTAAGCTGCTCTAGCACTAAATACTTGTAAGAAAAACCAAGAGAACCCTGCAACAAATAAGAAAAGAATTATCCAAAAAAGAGCTGGTTTTTTAGATAAAGGGGATTTACACAATAAATCGTAAACAAACCATCCAATTATAAGTGAACCTATACTAATTCCAATAGCTTTAATAGGAGAGATAGTTAGCACTTCAGGGTCAATTAAATAAGCGTTGGCGTTTAAATAATAAACAATTGCTAATAAAACAATCCCTGACAACCACGTAAAATAAGCTTCGTATTTAAACCAATGGAGTTCTTTAGGAATCTTTTTAGGAGCAATTTTATATTTTTCTAAATAATAAAATCCTCCACCGTGAACAGCCCATAAATTTCCAGCAAGTTCATCTCTAAGCCCTTCTGTTCGGTTTAAGCTGTTTTCTAAAAAATTAAAATAAAAGGATGCTCCAATCCAGGCAATTCCAAAAACAATGTGAACCCATCGAACAATTAAATTAAACCATTCTGTTATGTGAGACTCCCAAGTTGTGCCACGAACAAACAGGTAAACAACAATCATAAAAAGAAACATAGCAGCTAAATAAATAAAAACTTGTTTTCTTTCTTTGGCATCATAAATTTGGTCATCGAGTAGTTTTATGAAATCACTATTAGAATTTAAACCTTTTAATTTATTAAGGGTCGACCTTAAAATAGCATAAACGATAATAACAGTAAGAAATAAAGCACCAATAAATATTAAATCGGAAGAATCAATATTAGTTTCAAATTTTTCTGTTGCAAAAGTATTGCCTGAAATACAGACAAAAAGAAGTAAGATTATTTTTTTTAAGGGGGATAAATTATTTTTCATATATATGATATCTAAAACCCAAAATAACAAAAATTATTTATTATTACCTTTACATCTTCTAAAAAATACCTTTCTAATTAATGACTACTTTAAATCACCTCTTTGGATTATATAGCTCTCGAATACTTACAGAATCAGGTTTTATTGATGGTACAGTACTAATAAAAGATGGTATTATATCAGAAGTAATTTCAGGAAAACTTCAGGACCAAAATATCCCAATAGAAGATTTAAATGATTTAGTTGTAATGCCTGGAATTATTGATTCTCACGTACATATTAATGAACCAGGAAGAGCAGGATGGGAAGGGTTTGAAACCATCACTAAAGCGGCAATTGCTGGGGGAATAACTGCTTTGGTAGATATGCCTTTAAATGCAACTCCAGTTACTACATCAAAGGAAACTTTAAAGGTTAAAATAGACGCTACTAAAGGAAAATTATATTGTAATGTTGGTTTTTGGGGAGGAATTGTTCCTGAAAATATTGATTTGTTAGATGAATTAGTGACATCTGGAGTGTTGGGGATAAAAGCCTTTTTAACCCATTCTGGAATTGATGATTTTCCGAATGTTTCAATAACTGACTTAAAAAAAGGGTTGGAAATACTAAAAAAACATCAAGTTCCTTTATTAGCTCACGCTGAACTGGATGAAATTCACGATGATTTATTGGCTTTTGAAAACAATCCCACCAATTATAATGCATATCTCAAATCGCGGCCAAAAGAATGGGAAGATAATGCGATAGATATGTTGATTCAACTTTGTGAAGAATACCAAACACCTATTCACATTGTTCATTTGTCATCGGCAAATTCTCTAGACAAAATTCGTGAAGCAAGGGCAAAAGGACTTCCTTTAACAGTAGAAACGTGCCCACAATATCTCTATTTTAATGCAGAAGATATTCCTAATAAAAATACATTGTTTAAGTGTGCTCCGCCTATCAGAGAAAAAGAAAATAACGAAAAACTTTGGGAAGCAATAAAAGATGGAACTATTGATTTTATTGTCACTGACCACTCCCCATCTACACCTGAGCTAAAAGAAATAACAAGTGGAAATCTAAAACTCGCTTGGGGCGGTATTTCGAGTATTCAATTTTCATTACCTGTTATTTGGACCAAAGCGAAGGAAAGAGGATTTTCTATTTCGGATATTTCATCGCTAATGAGTACAGCTATTTCAAAATTTCTTAGATTTGATCAATCAAAAGGTTTAATTAAGGAAGGATATGATGCTGATTTGGTTGTTTGGAATCCCGAACAAAAATTTACAGTTGCAAAAAAAGACATTCATTTCCGACATAAAATTACACCATACGAAGGCGAGGAACTGACAGGAGTTGTTAAACAAACTTATGTTTCTGGAATAAAAGTATTCGATCAAGGAGAAATATTGGCTTCACCTGTTGGTGAAGTAATGATGAATAATAAATCTAGTTAATTTATAAATGGAAATAGTAAGAACAGAAATACCACAATTTACGGAGTTAATTGATCTAGCTTCAGAAAAAATTGGAGGGAAAGCGTTAATTTGTACAGATGATTTTTTTGCAGAAAAAGAAAATTTATTGAAAGAAGGGCGAGGAATTTTTATTGAAGATAAATATACCGATAGAGGGAAATGGATGGATGGATGGGAATCCAGAAGAAAAAGGACAGAAGGCCACGATTGGTGTATTATTCAGTTGGGTGCATCCGGAGTTATAAAAGGATTGGATATAGATACCAATCATTTTTTAGGAAATCATCCTCCATTTGCATCAGTAGAAGTTTGTAATATAGATGGAAACCCTTCTACAGAACAGCTCTGTTCAAACGATGTGGTTTGGACTGAAATTACAGCAAAATCACATCTAGACCCAGGAAGTCAGAACTTTTTTGAAGTAACAAACGACCAAGTTTGGACACACTTGCGTTTAAATATTTTTCCTGATGGTGGAGTTGCACGATTAAAAGTTTATGGAGAAGTGTATAAAAATTGGAGCCTTGTAAATTCAGATGAATTAATTGATTTGGCTTCAGCAGTAAATGGTGCAAAATCCATTTCGTGCAACGATATGTTTTTTAGTCATATGGATAATTTACTTATGCCAGGAAGAGGTGTTAATATGGGAGATGGATGGGAAACAAAACGAAATAGAACACCCAATAATTGCGATTGGGTAATTGTAAAATTGGCACATCAAGGTGAAATTTCAAAAATACTAGTAGACACTTGTCATTTTAAAGGAAATTACCCTGATACTTGTTCAATTGAAGGTTTAAATGTAACTGACAATAACATCGATTGGAATTCTGAAAATTTAGATTGGAAAGAGATTTTACCAAAATCAAAATTACAGGCCGATTTCGAGCATCATTACGAAAACGAAATCCAAAATAAAGCTTCATTTACACATATCCGATTAAATATTTTTCCCGATGGTGGAATTAGTCGTTTACGATTATTTGGTTTCATAAAAAATAGTGTTGATGGATGAATTAAATAATTGGGATTCCATAAAAATAGTTGAAGAACTATTCAAATGTTGTGGTTCCACCAAATGGGCAAAAGGGTTAAGTGAAAAACGACCATTTACTAGTTTACAGGATTTGTTTGATAAATCAGATGAAGTGTGGTCAACTAGTACAAAAGAAGATGGCTTAGAAGCTTTTTCTCATCACCCAAAAATTGGTAATCTTAAAAATTTAGAAGAGAAATTTAACTCCACTAAAGCTTGGGCAGGAAATGAACAGGCAGCAGTAAACCAAGCAACACAAGAGACATTAATTGCTTTAGCAAAAGGAAATGAAACCTATGAATCAAAATTTGGTTATATATTTATCGTTTGTGCGACAGGAAAGTCTGCTGAAGAAATGTTAAGTTTGTTAAACGAAAGAATAGACAATGATTTTGAGACTGAATTCACGATAGCAATGGGCGAACAAAATAAAATCACAAAAATTAGACTAGAAAAATTAGTAGGATGAGCCAAATTACCACACATATTTTAGATACATCAAAAGGATTACCTGCCAGCGGAGTAGCTATTTATCTTGAACAAAAAACTGGAAATAACTGGGTTGAAATTGGCAATGGGAAAACAAATGATGATGGTCGTTTACCTGGCTTACTTTCTGATGATGCCATATTAGAAATAGGAACTTATCGATTAGTTTTTGATACCGATTCTTATTTCAAAAATCAAAATATTACAGCATTTTATCCATCTGTTACCATTGCTTTTAATGTATTGGATACAACTCATTATCACGTTCCGCTATTATTAAATCCTTTTGGATATAGTACCTATAGAGGAAGCTAAAAATCAACTTAGAAAATATAATAATTGTATTATGAATTTATCAATTTCTAACAGTGTAAAAGACACTATTTTAAACGAATTAGGGGAAGCAAATAAGGCTTTTCAAACTATATATCCTGGAGACCGTTCCGACCGACAACCAGTACATACTGTTTACGGAGGTGCTGATTTATTTACGGCAAGCACAGCTGAAAAAATGGGAAAAGCAGCAATGAATACTTTGCTAAATAATGCTTCAAATTTTGTGGAGTTTGCAAAAGCAATTGAGCTTTTAGGGTATGAAAATCTTCCAACTAATGAAGGGGAAATAACCCAGCTCATCAACAAATTAGACAATTTATCCGAAACCGAGAGAAAGAAAGAAGCAGCTTGGTTATCCTATACCACTTTTAATAAAGTGAGAGAAAAATTGGAGAATGAAGCATTAGAAGATTTTAGAATTGATTTTGAAGATGGTTTTGGAAATCGTTCTTGGGAAGAAGAGGATGAAACTGCGGAAAGAGCAGCAAAAGAAGTTGCAAAAGGAATGGCTGCCAATTC
>JAJCYN010000510.1 GCA_029262915.1 Flavobacteriales bacterium | reverse complement strand
TGTCCACCCATAGAAGGAAGTACTGCATCAATATCTGGATGTTCTTCTAAAATTTGAACAATGGAAGAACTCTCTAATGGCAACAAGTAAACATTATCAGCAGTTACTTTATCTGTCATTATTGTTGCAGGATTCGAATTGATTAAAGAAACTATAATTCCTTCTTCTCTCAACGAACGGGATGCTTGCGAACCCGAATAATCAAATTCACAAGCTTGCCCAATAATAATGGGGCCACTACCTATAATTAAAACGTGCTTAATACTATTATCTCTTGGCATAAATGGAGGTGTTTTTATGTCTTAAAAAATCTTTACGAAAATACTTCAAATCCAATAAAATTCTTGAGTAACTTTTCAACATTCAAGAAAAACTTGTTCAAAAAAAAAGGATGCAAATTGCATCCTTTTCATATATTGATAATTCTATCATTATTTTTTGTGTCTCGGCTCATCAGAAACAGATAGCTTCTTTCTTCCTTTAGCTCTTCTTTTATTTAACACTTTTCTTCCATTAGCAGTTTCCATTCTACTCATGAAACCATGCTTGTTTTTTCTTTTTCTCTTTGATGGTTGAAATGTACGTTTCATTGTTTTCTTTTTTACCCCTTAAATTCGGTCTGCAAAAATAGACTTTTTTCATTTATAGACAAACAATATTGAAAAAAAATAATTTTATTTAAATATAACTAATCTCAATGTTTTAAAGAATTGGGCGTTAAAAAGTCAAGATTGACGATTAACAAAGTGCAATTGCTATTAATATCTTAGCAAAATGAATTTATCAGGTAAAGTTATTTGGATTACAGGAGCATCTTCAGGCATTGGAGAAGCGACCACTTATGCATTAGCAAAAGAAGGGTGCAAATTGATAATTTCTTCGAGAAGATTAGAAGAGCTTGAACGGGTTCGGAATAACATAAAATTGGCTGATAGTGACATATTAGTTCTTCCGATAGACTTAGAGCAATACCAACATACTGATGAGTGGGTTAAGGCTGTAATCGCAAAATTTAATCGTATTGACATCTTAATTAATAATGGAGGAATTAGCCAAAAAGGGTACGCTTTAGCTACCGATTCAGCTGTTGAGCGAAAAATAATGGACATTAATTATTTTGGAAATGTTGCACTATCTAAAGCTGTTGTAAAAATAATGAAGCAACAAAAATCAGGTAAAATAGCAATTATAGCTAGCATTATTGGGAAATTTGGTTTACCGAATTTAACTACTTATTCAGCATCAAAACATGCGTTATATGGCTTTTATGATTCCTTTAGAATAGAACTAAAAAAGGATAACATTAGTATTCTAATTGTTTCTCCTGGATTCATTAATACCAATGTTGCCATTAACGCTGTTAAAGGTGACGGAGAATTAGCCAATGAAAACAGTGAAGCAATGGAAAATGGAATGAAAACTGATGTATTTGCTAGAAAGTTTATAAAAGCATTAAAATCGAACAGAAACCATAAGTATATTGGTAAAAAAGAATTGCTTACTGTTCCATTTAAAACATTTTTTCCGAATATTTTTTATAATTTAATGTATAAAATGAACAAGAAGAATAAATAATGGCTGAGTACAATTTCAGAAATTATATTATAGTTGGTATTATAGCTAGCATTTTTTTTTCATGTAAAACCAATAAAAGAGTTGTAGATAATAAAATTGAATTGCCAGAAGTTATTAAAATAACAAAAGTGGAGCCTTCTAACGAAACCATAGCTAATTTTTTATCTGAATACTTAAAACTGAAATATAAGAATAGGTCATTTGAAAAATATATGTACGTCTCAGTGAAACACCAACGTTTATATTTAATAAAAAACGACTCAACCATTCGTAAATATTCTATTTCTACTTCTGCAAAAGGAATTGGAAGCAAGAGAGATAGCTATAAAACTCCTCCGGGATTACACACCATTAAAAGAAAAATAGGCAGTGACGTTCCTTATGGCGGAATAATGGAGTCAAGAGTTTATGAAGGAAAAATTGCTAAAATTTTAACTGAAAAAAAGAATGCTAAAAAAGACTATGTAACTACACGAATTATGTGGTTACAAGGAGAGGAACCTGGCATTAATAGAGGAAGAAATATAGATTCTTACAAAAGATACATATACATACACGGAACTCCAGAAGAAGGTTTTATTGGACAGCCAGCCTCTCACGGCTGTATTAGGATGAGAAATAAAGATGTAATTGAATTATTCGATTTCGTTGATGAAGGGACACCTATTCTTATTCTTAAGTATTAATATTAAAACCCTAATTACCAATTTACCCTACAACTTAATTACTTTATTTATCTTAACTTTATTGCCTTAGAATTTAGGAATGGATTTAATGGCTATTTTACTTTTAATTATTGGTATTGTATTGAGTTGGCGATATGCAAAAAATAACTTAAAAAAACTCTTAACTTTACTGTCTTTAAGCGTATTAATTTTTGTTTCGGCTTGTTCATCTTCAGAAAAAGCTGCGACCAATAAAAATGTTGCTGGTATTTACATGCCAGGTTTAAACTTAATTGATCCCAATTATAAGGTTTTCCATAAAAACGATACCTTAACTGAATTGCACTTTAGATTAAATTCAGGAAACATCTTATACACCAAAAAACGAGGAGACTCTATTTTTAGTGCTAACATTCTAATAAAGTATGAATTAACGGATAAGGCAACCGAAGATTTAGCTGATAGTGCTTCTATATTTTTTACAGATTATGGCAATAACAAGCAAAAAAAATATTTAGATGGTATCATTAATTTACCAACAAGTATAAATAAATCTTACGGCTTAATAATTACAGTAAACGATTTAACAAGAGATCATTACATTAGAAAAAGAGTATCGATAAATAGGTTAGATATTTACAATTCTCAAAATTATTTATTACTAGACTCTAATAATAATGTTGTGTTTAAAAACCATTTCAATAGTAATGATAAGGTATATATTAAAAAGAATGAAGGCAATACAGCTAATTCAATTCTACTCAAATTCTACAGTACAAAATTACCAATAGCCAAACCTCCTTTTTCAGTTGATACACAAGAAGAAGCAACAGTTTTTAAACCAAAGTTTAGTACTCAATTGAATTTTGATTCAACTAATATTCTAACTTATATTGTTGAGGAAAAAGGACTGTATCATTTCCATGCATCAGCAAGTATTAATAAAGGTCCAACACTTTTTAATTATCAAGAACATTTTCCTAAAGTAAAAAGTCCTGAAAATATGATAGGCCCTATGCGTTACATCACAACAAAAAAAGAATATGCTGTTTTAACCGAAAGTGAAAATAAAAAACTAGCTGTTGATCAACACTGGATTAATGTTGCTGGAAGTAGTGAAAGAGCCAGAACGCTAATTAGAGAATATTATACCCGAGTTGAAAATGCTAATAATTATTTTACATCCTATCTGGAAGGATGGAAAACAGACAGAGGGTTGATTTACATTATTTATGGTACACCCAATGTTGTTTATAAAAATAAAGATTATGAAAACTGGATTTATGGTGAAGAAAACAATATGATGTCCATTAGTTTTGTGTTTCATAAAGTAAGTAATCCCGTAAGTAATAATGATTATAGTTTAAGCAGATCGCCAATGTTTAAAAGTAGTTGGTTTAGAGCGGTTGATAGCTGGAGAAATGGAAGAATTTATTAAGTAAAAACAACATGGATAAATTAAATTTATTTTTTACAAAAATTAAAGAACTTTCCTTTATTCAAAGAATTTTTTCATGGGGAGCGATTAGATCATTAAGCTATGACGCTTTTGAAGAATTTAAATCTTTAAACGAAAAAATAAATCAACAAGGTATTTCTAAAGATGAAACCAATACTAAAATTACCCAATTAGAAACAGAAAACGAAGGTTTAAAAGAGAAAGTAATCGACATTGAAAAAAGAGAAATTAAAAAAGAAACTCAAATTGAGGTTTTAAATAAATCTAATTCTAATCTTAATGCAGAAAAATTAGAGTTGGAAAAAAAAGTATCCGGATTTGAAAAAGAAAAAGAAAGCAGGGACTCTAATTACGAAAATAAAATCGCACAACTTAATGAGGTTAAAACTAACTTAGAAAATGAAAGAAAAAGACTGAGCGATGAAAGGATAAGTGAACAGGAAGAATATTTAAAAAAAATGAAAGTTTTATGGCAAGAACATCAAGTTTCA
>JAJCYN010000509.1 GCA_029262915.1 Flavobacteriales bacterium | reverse complement strand
CATTCCCATATTTCCTGCAATTGCAGAGAAAAATGCACCAATGATAAAAGCAACAATAATTAGATATTCAGTAGATGGAACAATATATGCAACACCGGCTAAAACAATACTTGCTCCAATAACGAAGAACGTCAATAATCGGTACTCAGCTTTTAAGAAAGCCAAAGCTCCTTCATAGATGTGATCAGAAATTTCTTTCATTTTCCCATCTCCAGCATCTTGCTTCATTACCCAGCCTTTTTTAATGACCATGTATATAAGACCAACAATTGATAATACTATTGGTAAGTATATTGCAAATTTTTCCATTATATAATTTTATTGATTTTTTAATTTAATTTTTAGGACGGCAAATGTAGGTAATTAAATGAATAATGAATAATGAAGAATGAAGAATTTAAGGTTGGTAGTTGAAAACGATACTGTTAACCTCTAATAATCAATATTTATTAAACAATAATCAATTGTTTATCTATACATTACTTGGCTTACTGCTTTTATAATTTTATCTACGTTCGGTAAATATGCTTCTATTAAAGGCACTGAGAAACTCATCGGAGCGTCTGCTCCTGTAACTCTAGCAATTGGTGCGTCTAAATAATCGAAAGCATTTTGTTGTACTTTATATGTGAGTTCAGTTGAAAATGAACCTAAAGGCCAAGATTCTTCTATGAAAACCATTCTGTTTGTTTTCTTTACTGAATTGATTACTGTATCATAATCTATAGGACGTAAACTTCTTAAATCTATAACTTCAGCATCAACACCTTCTTTAGCTAATTCTTCAGCGGCAGCATTAACTAGTTTCATCATTTTTCCAAAACTTACTAAAGTAACATCCTTGCCTTCTTTAACTACATCAGCAACACCAATAGGGATAATGTATTCTCCTTCAGGTACTTCTCCTTTATCGCCATACATTTGTTCTGATTCCATGAATAGAACAGGATCATTATCTCTAATAGCCGCTTTTAATAATCCTTTAGCATCTTTAGGGTTTGATGGTTGTACCACCTTTAAACCTGGACAGTTTGCATACCAGTTAGAAAAATCTTGAGAATGAGTTGCTCCTAACTGACCAGCAGCACCAGTTCCACCTCTAAATACTATTGGAATGTTTATTTGTCCGCCAGACATATTATACATTTTAGCTGCATTATTTACAATTTGATCAATAGCAACTAATGAAAAATTCCAAGTCATATACTCAACTATCGGTCGTAAACCATTCATAGCCGCTCCAATTGCAATTCCTGAAAAACCATTTTCGGCAATAGGTGTATCAATAATTCTTTTTGCTCCAAACTCATCTAACATCCCTTTACTTACCTTGTAAGCACCATTATATTCCGCAACTTCTTCTCCTAAAAGGATAATATTTTCATCCTTTCTCATTTCTTCACTCATTGCCTCGTTTAACGCTTCTCTGAATTGAATTTCTCTCATAAAAATAAAAAATTGTGGCTGCCAAAATTATAAAATAAAAATAGTTTTTTAAGGTTTTTAAATATTAAAGCTATTTTTGGAAGCAATTATGACAAAAAATAAATTATTGTATCAACAATTGTGTGAAAAGGAAAAAAATATTCCTTTGTTTTTACAATATAGTTGGTTTAATGAACTTTATGATAATACAGAATGGGATGTAGCTGTAGAACGAAAAGGTAATAACATTGTTGGGATATTGCCCTTTGTCATTACTAGAAAAAAGAGTTTTAAAATCATTACTCCTCAATTTTTAAGCCCTTATCAAGGTGTATGGTTGAAATATCCTGAAGGACAGAAATATGCTTCTAAGGTAGGATTTGAAAAAGAGGTAATCAACGGTTTAATTGATCAATTGCCTAAAGTAGCTGCTTTTAAACAAAATTTTTTACCAGAGTTTACCAATTGGATGTCTTTTAATTGGAAAGGGTATGAGCAATCAACAAGATATACTTATCTAATTCATGATCTTTCTGATACTGAAAAGATATTTAAAGATTTCAAGGAAAATATAAGAAGAGAAATTCGAAAAGCTGAAAAATCAGTGGTAGTGGAAGTTATTGAAGATATCAATTTGATGTTTCAGATGAAATTAAAAATTTATGAAGAAAATAATGAAACCTATCCTATTCCTTTAAATAAACTAAAAACGATACACAGTTATTGCCAAACAAATAATTGTGGTGAATTGTTGGTTGCAAAAGATAATGAAGACAATATTCATTCTGTACTATTTTATGTATGGGATAATCAGTCAGCTTATTATTTGCATGGAGTTACTCATTCAAAATATAAAACTTCTGGTTCAATGAGTTTGTTATTGTGGGAAGCGATCAGAAGATCTTCCTTAAAGACAAAAGCATTTAATTTTGAGGGAAGCATGGTTGAGTCAATAGAACGTTATTTTAGAGGATTTGGAGGAGAGCAAACTCCTTATTTTCAAATAAGTAAAACAGACTCTAAGGTTTTAAAATTATTGAATTATTAAAAAGATTGCAAAAAATATATCCAATTTAGGT
>JAJCYN010000508.1 GCA_029262915.1 Flavobacteriales bacterium | reverse complement strand
GAAGTTTTTTACAAAGAAGTTTTTGAAAAATATACAACGCTATTTAATGAATTAGGAATTACGGCCACTAATGGATTAGGTGATATTTACACAAAAATAGCTGGTCACGAAAAAGAAACAGAGGTAAAGGCTGCTATTGATGTGCTGTATGAAGGAAGACCTGCAGTGGCTATGGTTAATTCAGATAAAGGAATTACTAACTTACATGTTCCTAGTGATGTAATTATTGATGCCTCTATGCCTGCTATGATTCGTACTTCGGGGCAAATGTGGAACACAGCAGGAGAACAACAAGATACAAAAGCAATTATTCCAGACAGATGCTATGCTGGGATTTATCAAGCAACAATTGATTTCTGTAAAAAGAATGGTGCTTTCGATCCAACTACAATGGGAACCGTTCCTAATATTGGTCTAATGGCGCAAAAAGCAGAGGAATATGGTTCTCACGATAAAACATTCCAATTAACGGGAAGTGGGAAAGTTGAGGTTGTTGATGCTAATGGAACGGTTTTAATGGAGCAAAATGTTGAAGCCGGGGATTTATTTAGAATGTGTCAAGTAAAAGATGCACCAATTCAAGATTGGATTAAATTAGCGGTCAACAGAGCAAGAGCTACTGGAAATCCGGCAGTATTTTGGCTAGATGAAAACAGAGCACACGATAGAGAAGTAATTAAAAAAGTGAATCAATATTTACCAAACCACGATACAACTGGATTAGAAATGCCAATTATGTCGCCAATGGAAGCAACAAGCTATACCTTAGAAAGAGTAAAAGCTGGACAAGATACTAACTCAGTTTCAGGAAATGTATTGAGAGATTACTTAACAGATTTATTTCCAATTTTAGAATTAGGAACATCGGCCAAAATGTTATCTATTGTTCCATTAATGAATGGTGGTGGTTTATTTGAAACTGGTGCTGGAGGTTCTGCGCCAAAACATATTCAGCAATTTGTTGAAGAAGGGCATTTAAGGTGGGATTCTTTAGGAGAGTTTTTAGCATTAGGTGTTTCATTGGAGCATGTTGCTGAAACAACTGACAATAAAAAAGCACAAGTTTTAGCAGATACTTTAGATGCTGCAACAGGTGAATTTTTAGATAATGATAAATCGCCTTCACGAAAAGTAAATGAATTAGACAATAGAGGTTCTCACTTTTATTTAGCAATGTATTGGGCTCAAGCTTTGGCTGAACAATCGGATGATGTTGAATTACAAGCTAAATTTACAAGTATAGCCAAAGAGCTAACAGATAACGAAGCAACTATTGTAGCTGAATTAAATGATGCTCAAGGATCTGCTCAAGATATTGGAGGTTACTACAAGCAAAGCGAAGCATTAACTTCTAAAGCTATGCGACCAAGTCGTACGCTAAATTCTATACTTGAAGGAGTGTTGGTTTAAAATAGAAAGATTATTGTTTGACAAATTTTTTGATAATTATTTCATCTGTTGAAGAGATTCTTAAAAAATAAACTCCATTAGGTAGTTTAGATATATTAAGTGAATTCAGATGTTCTGAAAAAGAAGTTATTAGTTTTCCAGAAATATCAAAAATATCAATCATATCTACTTTCGTTGAGATCTCAATATTTATCTTAAATGAGGATGGATTTGGATAAATGATTTGTTTGGGCTTAATGATGTCTTTTATTCCTACAGCAAAAGATGATGGATTAATTAGAGGCGGTAGGCCAAGTGTAACTCTTTTGTTGTCAAGAGGTACTCCATTTGCAACAAAATTTGAACCCGGTCCAATAACATTAGGATTATTTATTACTCCTAAAGCTGAAGAATCTAAAGCAAAACTAACAGCTCTATAAATTTTTAAATCTGGTCCCATCTGAAGTGCCCCTATACCAAATCCTCCTGTATTGATATCTACTCTTGAATTATTAATGGCTGTTGCACTACCAGCCAAAAGATCAAATTGAATTAAATCTGGATCAGTGCCGTCAGTTACGTACAAGACTTTTCCATTTGGGGAAAACTCGACTCCATAAGGTTGCATTGTTATGGGGAAATTAGTTAAAGTTATAGAATTACTTAATATTCCAGTTGCTGAGTTAAAGTCAAATAGATCTACGGTGTTTGGTATTTGAAAACCACCCGTATTAGCAGAAGCGATGCGACTTCTATCTAAACTAACTTTCATATAACCTAATGTGTTTTGTGTGGAATTGATTGTGGCTCCAACGGAACTAGTAGCAGGTGTTATGTTAAACCCAGATGAGGTTAGCAGATAGCTATGAAATATGTTGGAACCAAATAAATGAACAATTACCCAATAATCTATATTGTTTTGGTGTCTAGCTACCAATACTTTTTCGCATACAGGACTAACAATCAGGATGTTCTTGTTTGAAGTCACATCACCATTTCCACCTTGTAAATTCATATCTACCTCCGAATACCTGAAACCATTAGGGCCTCCAAGAGCATCTAATGTTAAAACATAGTATATAGAATTGCTGCCAGGCTTTTTTACAATTGCCGTCTGTGTTGTAGAAAATGTTCCCATTAATCCACTACCGTTTGGCATTACATTGTGATTTTTATTCCATACGGTATCACTATTTGTGTAGAATAATAAATTCCCTTGACTATCTGAAATCGTAGCACATCCTTCTAGTGTGTTTAAGGCTCCATTATTAATAGCTACAGGAGTCCCAGAATTAAAATCAACACCAACATTCCTGCCGAAATACCAAATATTGCTTTCATTTTGAGCTAATAAAAAATTACTCAGAAGCAACAGTGAAAAAATCAAAATACTTTTACTCATAATTCAGTTGTATTAATATACAGAAGATGTAGATTATTAATAAATGGTTGCATTTTGTGTATAAGGTTAATTTGTAGGTGCAAAAATTCAATACTATAATTGTTGAAAAATGTTAATAAAAGACTATTCATATTGAGTAGTCTTTTTTGATTAATAATTATATTTAAAATCTCTTCTGTTAGAAAAACTACACTATGAAAACAACTGTAGAAATAAGTAAATACCCTTTAAATGAGGATTACGAACCATCAATTTTGGATTTCATTCAACGATTAAAGGAGAATAAAAACCTAACAATAAAAACCAACGCCACCAGTACTCAAATTACTGGTAATTATGACGAGGTAATGGGAATACTTCAAAAAGAAATGAAAATTTCTTTTGAAAAATATGGTAAAGCCATTTTTGTAATGAAAGTATTATGGGGTGACTTGGGTATCTAATAATATTGCTTTACTATTAGAAATTGTGGCTGTAATTCTTGGAATTATCTATGTTGTTTTAGCTGCAAAAAACAAAATTTCTTGTTGGATTTTTGGCATTTTGGGTTCTTTGTTGAGTATTGCTCTTTTTGTGATTTATGCTAAACTATATGCAGAAGCAGTTCTGTATATTTTTTATGTGTTGGCTGGAATTTATGGTTGGATCAACTGGAAGAATCAAAAAAATGAAGCAGAAGTTTATCAAAGAAAAATGCTAACTCACCTTTTTATCATTGGGGTTGGAATAGTTTTTTCAATGGGACTTTATTATGTTCTAACCTCATTTTTTGAAGAGTCGGAAAGACCAATGATAGATTCATTTACTACTATTTTTAGTTTTATAGCTACTTATTTAACTACTAAAAAATGGATAGAAAATTGGATTTATTGGATAGTGATAGATACTGTTACCACTTACCTTTATTTTAGTAGAGGATTAGAAATTTATGCTTTGTTGATGGTAGCTTATTCGGTTATTGCTGTTTATGGTTATTTGCAATGGAAGAAATTAAATGTGATAAGAGTCTAATATTTTTATTCTTTGTCTTTACTTCGACAAGTTCAGTGTGAAAAAGGGTTGTTAGTTTTGTCATCCTGAGCCTGTCGAAGGGTAAAAAACTATCATATCTTTACATTTTCCTATGAAATATTACTACGTATATATTCTTAAATGTTCTGATGATTCTTACTATACAGGCGTAACGAATGATTTAGAAAAAAGATTTAATGAACATCAAAGTAGTGATGACCCAAATTCTTATGTTTTTAAAAGACGGCCGTTGGAATTGACTTGGTCTGAGTGTTATAATGACATTAATCAAGCAATCGAAAAAGAGAAACAAATAAAAGGGTTGTCGAGGAAAAAGAAAGAAGCGTTAATTAATGAGGATTATGATTTATTAATAGAGTTGTCGAAGAATTCTATCCTTCGACAGGCTCAGGATGACATTCTTTTTAAGAAAATTGTCATAACAGGACCAGAATCTTCTGGAAAAACAACTTTAGCAAATTTATTAGCTAAGGAATACAATACCACCTTTGTTAAAGAATATGCCAGAGAATATTTAGAAGACCTTAATCGGCCCTACGATTTGAAAGATGTTTTAATTATGGCAAGAGGCCAAATGAATCAAGAGGAAAACTTAGCAGAGCAACTGACTTTTTTAGACACAGATTTAACGGTTTATGCCATTTGGATAAAGGAAAAATACAACCAAGAAATCAAATGGATTAATGACTATTTAAAAAAAGGGAAAGGTAAAATCTACTTTTTGTGTGCCATTGATATTGAGTGGGAAGAGGACGTCTTAAGAGAACATCCAAAGTTAGCAGATAGAAAACGTTTGTTTGAGAGTTATAAAAAACTTCTTGAAAAACATCAACTCACTTATTATGTTATTTCTGGTGATGTTCTTACTCGAATAAAAAAGTGTAAAGAAATAATTGATAAGTTCATTTAATTTTTACATTTGCATTATCTCATTGGGGTGCCTTACTTTTCAGGCTGAGATTATACCCATTTTTTCTATAAGAATAGGAAAATAAACCTGATCCAGATAATGCTGGCGTAGGTAAATTAAATTTATTATTAACATAACGAATGTGCTACCCCACATCGTTCGTCTAAAATTTAACAAATGAAAAAAGTTATTTTTTTAGCAGTAATTATTGTATCAACGTTTAATGTATTTGCCCAATTTTCAATATTGGGAACAGTTAAAGATTCAGTAAACCAACCAATTATTGGAGCAACAGTTCGTGTTGCAGAAGCATTTAAGGGAGTTTTTACAGACAATAATGGAAAGTATAAACTCTCCAATCTCAAGGAAGGAAGCTATGTGATTGAGGTAAGTTTTATTGGTTATGAAACGCAACATTTTAATGTAGATAATTTGACTAAAGATGTTGAGGTAAACTTTGATCTAAAACAATCAACCACTTCATTAGAAGAAGTAATTGTTTCAGGAACACGTGTTGAAGATGATTCACCTTTCGCACACACCAATATTTCCCAGCAAGAGTTTGAGAAAAATAATTTAGGTCAAGATATTCCAATTCTGTTAGAAAACTCTGTTTCTATGGTTTCAACCAGTGATGCAGGTGCAGGAGTTGGCTACACTGGTTTTAGATTAAGAGGTTCTGATGCTTCTAGAATTAACGTTACCATTAACGGAATTCCATTAAACGATTCTGAATCGCAAGGAGTTTTTTGGGTAAATATGCCCGATTTTGCTTCATCTACAGAAAGCATTCAAATACAGCGTGGAGTTGGTTCATCAACTAATGGAGCTGGTGCTTTTGGTGGTTCTGTTAATTTACAAACTTTAGAACTTAGGGAAAAAGCTTACGGAGAAATTTCAGGCTCTTACGGTTCTTTTAATACACATAAAGAAACCGTAAAATTTGGAACAGGGCTAATTAATAATCGTTTTGCTTTTGATGGAAGAATTTCTAACATTCAATCAGATGGTTACATTGATAGAGCAACTTCAGATTTAAAAAGTTTCTATTTATCTGGTGGTTACTATGGCAAGAAATTGTCCGTAAAGGCGATTGTTTTTTCTGGTAAAGAAATTACTTATCAGTCATGGTGGGGTACTCCAGAAAGTAGAATTACGGGTAACAAAGAAGCTATGGAAACCCATGCCATAAACAATGGTTTAGATTCTGCTCAATCACATAATTTGTTGAATTCTGGCAGAACATACAATTTTTATGAGTACGAAAATGAAGTGGATAATTACCAACAAGACCATTATCAATTGCATGTTTCTAACCAGTTTAATGAAAAACTAAATGCAACAGTGGCCTTTCATTATACTTATGGAAGAGGTTATTTTGAACAGTTTAGAAAGCAAGATGCTTTTTCTACTTACGGATTAAACGATTTGGTTATTGGAAATACTACAATTACCAATTCCGATTTTATTAGAAGAAGATGGTTGGATAATGCATTTTATGGAGCAACTTATAATTTGAATTATAAATCAGAAAAGATTAAAGTTACGCTTGGTGGAGCTTATAACATTTATGATGGTGACCATTTTGGCGAAATTGTTTGGACGGAGTTTTCTAACGGAAGCGATATTAGAGATCAATATTATGGGAATAATGGAGAGAAAAAAGATTTTAATTCTTACTTAAAAGCAAATTATAAATTGAGCTCAAAAACCAATATTTTTGGCGATTTACAAGTTAGAACAATTGATTATATTGTTTCAGGAATTGATAATGATTTGAGTACTATTAGTGTCGACACTAATTTTGTGTTTTTTAATCCGAAAGTAGGAATTAGCCATAAATTAAATAAGAAAATTAGAGTTTACGCTTCTTTTGCAGTTGGAAATAAAGAACCAAGCAGGAACGATTTTATTGATAGTCCGGCAAATAAGCAACCCAAACACGAAACTTTATATGATTATGAATTGGGTGCAGATTTCACATTTAAAAAAGTAATTATTCACGGAAATTTCTATTATATGGATTACGATAATCAGCTAATTTCTACAGGAGCTTTAAACGATGTGGGTACTCCAATTAGAATAAATGTAGTAGAAAGTTACCGAGCAGGATTTGAATTGAATACTAGTTTTTTAATTAGCAAAAAAGTAAAATTGAATTTAAATACAACCTATTCTCAAAACAAGATTAGCGAGTTTATAGAGGTTATTGCAGATTATACCAATGGTTTTGACTTGGTAGAAAACAATTTTTCTAATTCTGACATCTCTTTTTCGCCAGATATAATTGGAGCTGCTTCCATAGACTACAATCCGTTTAAAGGAATTAATTTGATGTTACAAACCAAGTATGTTGGCTACCAATTTTTAGACAATACAGCTAATGACAAAAGAAAAATTGATGCTTATCAAACCGTAAACGGAAGAATTTCTTACACTCTTTTTCCTAAAAAAATTAGAGAGATTTCAATCAATTTTATGGCAAATAATATATTCGATACTTTTTACAGCAGCAATGGTTATACCTTCAGCTATATTTTTGGAGAAACCATTACTGAGAATTTTTATTATCCACAAGCGGGAACCAATTTCTTGGTAGGGATGACTATGAAGTTTTAGTTCAGTAGTTCGTCATTGCGAGGAACGAAGCAATCTTATTGATGAGATTGCTTCATTTCGTTATACTACATTCGCAATGACGCTCCTTTTTCACTTTTTCTTATATTTGAACTATCAGCTAAATACTAACAATCAACCACTAAAATGGCAGAACTTAAAACTCAAAAAACAAAATTAAGCGTTGAAAACTTTATTAACTCCGTAGATCATGAAGGTAAGCGGAAAGATGCATTTGAGATTTTGGCAATGATGAAACAAGTAACTGGTGAACAGCCTAAAATGTGGGGAACAAGTATTATTGGTTTTGGAGATCTGCATTATAAATATGCGAGTGGCAGAGAAGGCGATTGGTTTAAGTGCGGATTCTCTCCACGAAAAGCAAAAATCTCCATGTATTTAATGGGTTGTGATATTTCTAAAGGACAAGAAATGTTGGATAGATTAGGAAAACACAAAACTGGAAAGGGGTGTTTATACATTAATAAATTAGCGGATATTGATATGGAAGTATTAAAAGAGTTGGTTAAAGAATCTTATGAGAATCCAAGTTTGAGTTGCTAAAATGAGAGACATCCAAACCAGAGAAGACATATCCTTTTTAATGGAAGCGTTTTATTCTAAGATGCTAAAGGATGAAGAAATTGGTTATATTTTTACTGAAGTAGCCAAATTAGATCTAGAAGAACATTTGCCTTCGCTTACCAACTTTTGGGAAAATATGTTACTCCAACCAAATGGTTACAAAAAGAATGTAATGGACATTCATCTTCAATTGAATGCTAAAGAAAAACTTCAACCGCAGCATTTTGAGCGCTGGTTGTTCTTATTAACTGAAACCGTTCAAGAAAACTTTCAAGGCAAGAAAGCTGAAACAATGCTTAGTCGGGCAAACTCAATTGCTGCTGTGATGCAAATCAAAATAAATTCATAAATACCACTTTTGTGGTATTGTTTAGAATAATTCTAAATAGTATTTTTGTTTCATAAAATGAAACAGATTTCAACACATATATTTCCAGCGGTAAGTAACACTATTACTATTGAACTCAAAAAGAAGAAAAAGGAAAAATCTTCTTGCTGCAAAAAATTCAAAAAGAAAGGAAAAGGTTGTTGTAAATCTTGTCCGATTAATTGGGGTTAAATTTCCAATCAGATAAAATAACAAATGGCTACCATCTTCAAAAAGAGGTAGCCATTAATCTTTTAAGTCCAGTCAATTAAAACTTAAAAAGAATTTTGTCATATATCATTATTATGGCGGTTAGAGATAAAAATAGGAGAGCTAAACTTAAAACAACAAATTTTTCGTTGTAAGAAGTTGTACTTCCTCCTTGAAACATTTTACTAAAAAGATATAATACTATTTTTTCCATTGTTCTATATTTTTTTAATAAGAGTGCCTGTATATTTTTATAAACAGGTATAAACAGGCACTCTTTAACCTACTAACATTACACTAACAATTTATAAATATTATAGGCAACTGATTTAGTTTGTAAAAAACTTTTTCTATTAGTTTTAATGCACTTCTATCTACTCTAACAGTAGTATTAATTTCAATTATTAATGCATTAACATTTTTTTCATTTGAGATTCTGCTTCCTAAACGCAATAAGTCTTTAGCCTTATTAGTGTTTATTTTTTCATTACTAGACCACACTTTTAAATTTGAATTGTTTAACTCTATTCTAATCATTTTTATTTTTTATAATATAACAAAAGGAGGACAATAGATTTAGCTACTTAGTGAATTTTACTTGATATTGTTTTCCTTCTTTTTCTAACCTTAATATATATACTCCTTTAGATAATTTTTCTGAATTTATATTTATTCGATTGACACCTTCAACTAATGGTAAAGGATTTACATTGTGAACAATGTTGCCAAGCATATCAAATATTTTTATTTTAATATTTTCAGATTTAAAGGAGTTAACCTCCAGATGAATACCATTAGATATTGGATTGGGATAAATAGTTGCATAAGTTAGATTTTTAGTAATCTTTTTAATAGCTACAATATCAAAATATTCATACTTGCCGTCAAAATCAGTTTGTTTTAACCGATAATATGAAAGATTAGGAAATGGATTATCATCAATTATACTGTAGCTCTCAATGTGGAACTTGAATTACCAGCCCCATTTACAGTAGTTAGTTCTTCCCAATTTAGGGCATCTAAGGATTTTTCAATAGTAAAATAATCATTGTTTATTTCCGTTGCTGTTTGCCAAGTAAGCAAATTGTATTTGTTATTACATTTTCCTATAAATGAGATTAATTCTATAGGAAGTGGAGCAGGAATAGAATAAATTCTTACATGTCCTGCACTTGTACCATTTCCATCATTTCGATTTGCTCCTACAGCTACAGTTAGCCCATCACTACTAAGACTTACTGAACCACCTGCTAAATCACCTGCCGCTTCACCATCAATATCTGCACCTTGTTGAACCCATATACCACCAAGAAATCTAAAAACTTTAGCATGTCCTGAGTCTGCACCATTCCCATCATTACCATGAGCTCCCACTGCTAATACTAATCCGTTATCACTTAGACTTACTGAGTTACCTATCAAATCACCTGCTGCATCTCCATCAATATCTGCACCTTGTTGAACCCATGCTCCAGTAATAAATTTATACACCCTTGCATGTCCAGAATTTCCGCCATTCCCATCATTATGAGCTGCTCCAATAGCTACAGAGAACCCATCCCCGCTAATACTTAAACCCCATCCTAATTCGTCTCCATTTGCTTCACCATCAATATCAGCACCTTGTTGAACCCATGCTCCAGCAATGAATTTATACACTCTTACATGTCCATCATTAGTGAATGTCCCAGTTATTATATCATTTAAACGTGCTGAAATAGCTACGGTTAACCCGTCATTACTAATGCTTACCCTGTATCCTGACTGGTCACCTCCTGCTTCACCATCAATATCTACACCTTGTTGAACCCATGTTCCAGCAATGAATTTATATACCCTTACATGCCCTGCACTTGCACCATTTCCATCATTCTGAGGTGCTCCAATAGCTACTGTTAGTCCATCATTACTGAGACTTACACTCCACCCTGACTGATCACCTCCTGCTTCACCATCAATATCTGCACCTTGTTGAACCCATATACCAGCAACAAATTTATATATTCTCACATGACCGGCATCTCCACCTGCACCATCGTTGCGGTAGCCTCCTGCGGCCAGTGTTAACCCATCTCCACTTAAGTTTACAGATTCTCCTAAAAAATCAACAGCTGCTTCACCATCAATATCGATACCCTGTTGAGTCCAAATCCCAGCAATGAATTTATGCACTCGAACATGACCAGAGGCACTACCATTTCCATCATTACGAGTAGCCCCAATAGCTACTGTTAACCCATCGTCACTAATGCTTGAAGCGAATGATTGATCACCAGATGCTTCACCATCAATATCTAAACCCAACTGTGTCCATTGTGCATGAGAATTTAATATTAAAGTAGAAATTGCTATAAGTGTAATAATTTTTTTCATTTCAATTTGTTTTAATTTACAATCAAAACTAACACCAAGACAGAAAAACAATCTCATCCTCCCGGATGAAATTAAGTATTTATACCTAAGTAATTCATTTGCATCCGGAAGGATGAAGGTCTATTTGTCTTTAATTAGCTTCTTTGTAGTATGAAAAATCGAATACTTATTTCGTTTATAGTATTAACTTTTTTAAGTTTTAACATAAAAGAAGTTGTTGCAACACACATTCCTGGTGCAAACATTACTTATACGTGTGATCCAGCAAATCCATTGACTTATATTTTTACCATTTCACTTTATGTTAAATGCCCTACGGTTCAACCAAACCCTTTAGCTGCTGGGGGATTTGCTATAACCAATTCATGTGGATTAACGAATCCTGTATTACCAGCACTGTGGAATCAGGTAGGTCCTACAGTTGATGTAAATCAATTGTGTTCCTCTGCAACGAGTACTTGTGCGGGAGGTACTGATCCTGGAGTCTTTCGGCAAACTTTTCAAACCACAATTACGCTTCCTGCAGATTGTGATGGGTGGACTATAGAAGGAAGTTTATGTTGTAGAGATCTATCAAGTAATTTAACAGGAACTACAACTAATCAAATGTTCGTTTCCACTACTTTAAATACACTTACTGCACCTTGTAACAACTCTCCAGTGGTTACAGCCCCTCCTATACCTTATGCTTGTGTAAATACTAATTTTACCTATTGTTTAACCATTGCAGATTTAGAAGGAGATAGTACTTATTTTTCCATGCTAACTCCTCTTGGATCTGGTGCTACTCCTCCTATTGCACATTTAGCAGGATACTCAACAGTGGCTCCTTTAAATAATTTTACTTTAGATCCATTAACGGGGTGTATTTCATTTAACCATCCTCTCATTGGAAATTATGTAGTAGCCGTTCAAATTAGTTCTTTTGATGTAGGAGGAAATCTAATTGCTACAATTATTCATGATTTTCAATTTATTGTTATTGCGTGTAATAATATTCCTCCGACTAACTTAACGGGTGGTATAACTAATTTTAGCGGAACTGCAACACAAATTGACGCAAGTACTATTGCGACTTGTTTTGGCGATGTTCTTTGTTTTGATGTTGTTTTTGAAGACTTAGTAAATCCTGGAGATATTTTAACGATTAATCAGGATGGAACTACTTTATTTCCAGGAGCAACATTTACACAAACAGGAACAAATCCAGTTACAGGAACTTTCTGTTGGACCTCTCAATCAGGAGCTTTAGGTACCGTTATTACATTTACGGCAACAGATGATGCTTGTCCAGTGGTAGGGTCTAATAGTTTTGCTGTTAAATTAGATGCTTCGATAGGCTTAGTTGCTAGCTCTGATTCAACTATTTGTGATCAGGAGTCTGTACAATTACAAGCTTCTGGATCTGGGACTTATGCGTGGACTCCTTCAACAGGTTTAAGTTGTACCAATTGTCCTAACCCTATAGCTACACCAGCAGTAACTACTACTTATACGGTTACTGGAAATTTAGGAGGCTCTTGTGTCAATACTCGTCAAGTAATAATTACTGTAGCACCTCCTTTTACTTTAAACCCAAGTGTATCTAGTAGCCCTATTTGTCTAGGTACAACAGTTACATTAGGGGCTAATCCGAGTGCAGGAGGACCTTACACTTACAACTGGTCTCCAGCAGGTGCAATGTCTTCCTCAACTATTGCAAACCCTACAGCAACTCCTACCGGTCAAACGACTTATTACATAGATGCATCAGATGGTGTTTGTACAGCATTGGATAGTGTTATTGTTGATGTGGCAGGAATACCAATTACTGCCTCCGCATCTCGAGATACGGTTTGTGCTGGAGATGTAGTTACACTAAATTTAGAACCTGGACCTCCGGGGGGAGGTTGTGGAATTAGTTATGCTAATTGTACAGGCATTATATCTACAGGAATAAATGGTACTAATACTTTTTCATCCCAAACATATGGTCCATTTCAAGGTCATAGTTCGATAGTTTGGAATCTTAAACGCCAGATGATTTTTACCGCTGCAGAAATGAATGCAATGGGGTTCAATGGAGGAACCATAACTGAGTTAGCACTTGATGTATCTACTGCAGCTTCAACAACCTTTGATGATATCGCTATTTATATGGGGTGTAGTAGCCTAGATGAATATGGTCCGGCAAATACTTTTATTCCTACAGCAGCATTAACCCAGGTTTATTTTAGCAGTGCCTATACAACAAGTGCTGGCTGGAATGTTTTTAACATTAACGGATTTGATTGGGACGGTAGTTCTAATGTTATTATTCAGTTTTGTGCAATTAATGGAGGAGCATTGGGTGGTGGGTCGAGTGTGCGATATACTTCAACAACTCCAGCAAACAGGTTTATCTATGATCACGTTGGGGTATCAGTCGCCAACTCTTGTAATGAGCTTACAGGAACAAAACAAACCAATAGACCCAATGTACGATTTAAATTTTGCACCAATAGTATAGCTGCTGGTTCTAGTTATAGCTGGACTTCAACAACTGGGTTGTCCAATCCGTCTATTCAATCTCCGACAGCGACCATTACATCTGACATTACTTATACCGCTACAATTACCGACCCAGCTAATCCAGGGTGTCCTACTACAGCTAATGTGAGTATATTCATTGATGGTATAAATTCTGTGGTTGCTACGAATGATACGAACGCCTGTCCAGGAGATCCCATTCAGTTAACTTCTGTTTTAAACGGACCTGGTACTCCAATAGTTTTGCCGTGTGGCATTAGTGCTGGATGTACTCAACCTACCTTTACGGTTGACATTGGTACTTCAACTACAGCATCAACAGCCTATAGCCCATTTTATGGTTCTTCTTCTAATAGTACCGATTATACTAATAAAAAACAGTTTATTT